>JBEICW010000008.1:0-19846 GCA_040383785.1 Ignavibacteria bacterium
TCACTGTTAATCCCGATTTCTCTCAGGTAGAAGTAGACCGACAAGTAACCAACCTGGATCGTTTTGAGCTTTTTTTTCCTGAAAGAAGACAGTTCTTTTTGGAAAATGGCGACCAGGTGAACAACTTTGGATACAACAACATCCGACCATTTTTTTCCAGAAGAATTGGCTTGAATGCTCCTATTCAATTTGGTGCAAGACTAAGTGGTAAACTAAATAAAGACTGGAGAATTGGGTTCTTGAACATGCAGACAGATAGAGTACTTGATAAAAAAACGGCTTCTCAAAACTATACCGTATTCGCTTTGCAAAGAAGGGTATTTGCAAGGTCTAATATTGGATTGATTTTTGTCAACCGCGACCAAGTTTTAAAACCTGATGAAAAAGATGCCTCGTATTTTGTAAACCCTTATAACAGAAATATAGGTATTGAATATAACCTAGCCTCTGCAAACAATCATTGGACAGGCAAAGCAATTTTACTAAAATCATTTTCAAAACAAACAACGAGCGAAGATTGGGTACATGCAGCCAACCTTCAATATGCTACAAGAAAATGGCTGATATCCTGGCAACAAGAATATGTTGGAAAGAACTATACAGCTGATGTGGGATTTGTTCCTCGTAAAGACTATTTCAGGTTGGCTCCTGGTATTACACGATTATTCTTTGTTAAAAACCCAAAAATCGCATCACATTCAATTAAACTGGAATCATTTAATTTCTTCGATAAAAATTTCAGCTTCACTGAAAACACCACTTATCTTGCCTATACTTTATCATTAAGGGACCAGTCCACTTTCACACAATGGATTGCACGAGACAACATTTTACTGTTGCAACCATTCGATCCAACAAATTTTGGAAAGGATACATTGGGAAGAGGAACCAAACACCAATGGAATGCAATTGGCACAACCTATAACTCTAAACCACAACAACTGTTTACCTATAGCATTTCTACACGATTTGGCGGCTATTATAATAATGGTAAAAGGAGTTTTGTAAGTGCAGAAATTGGATATCGCTATCAACCCTACGTGAGCTTAACCATGGCCGCCAGCATGAATCATATTTCTCTGCCAAGCCCATGGAACCAAACGACGATTGAACCCGATATTAACCGCCGTCCCCTTGAAATTGGTGGTGCCTTATAAAAATATTTCTGAAAATTGTTTTTATTTTGACTTGTTTTTGCATAATAGACAATAGAATCTCCTTCAACTTGAATTTTTAATTGTTCTGTAAATATTGTATCATTTTTCTTTAAAACTGTATTTCTAATTTTGCAACTATTTCCAATAAGAGTGAACTTATCTATTCTATTCCAACTTTCATAAGTAACATCAATTTTATCAAAATCTTTAATTTTAGATTTAATAGTGTAGTTATCAACCCAATTACCAATGAATAAATCCAACACATTCTTTGGATAATCTTTTTCAAAAATTTGAATTAACTTATTTTCTTCATTACTGTTGAGTTTGAGGGTATTTAAAGTTAAAAATGAAACAATCATTAATAACATGATAAATGCTTTACTGTGGAAAATTTCGTAATTCTTTGTAAATATTAACATTAATATTCGTATTTATTTGGAAATGTAAATTATTTTTGCAATATTTGTATCTGTATTTTTTGCAAATTAAGAAAAAAGATGTTTTTTGGATAATTGTCGCCTTGACAATCCTATAATAAGTAATTTATTTCAATTGCAAATTTTTATAGAAAATAAAATAGAAATTTAATTATCAAACAAATTTATTATTTCAGATATAGTTATGAATATTGATAAACTTCGCAATATAGGTATAGCCGCTCATATTGACTCAGGTAAAACCACTTTAACAGAAAGAATATTATTTTTTACTGGTAAAATCCATAAAATCGTAGAAGTAAGAAGTAAAGATGGTGATGGTCCGACTATGGACTCTATGGACCTTGAAAGAGAAAAAGGTATCACAATCCAATCTGCTGCAACTTTCTGCGAATGGGGTGACCACAATATTAACATTATTGATACTCCCGGACACATCGACTTTACAGTTGAAGTAGAGCGTTCTTTAAGAGTATTAGATGGTGCTGTATTGGTACTTTGTGGCGTTGCTGGTGTTCAATCTCAGTCTATTACTGTAGAAAGACAAATGAGAAGATATAATGTACCTCGTATTGCATTTATTAATAAAATTGATAGAGCGGGTGCTAATCCTGACAGAGTAATTGACCAATTAAAAGAAAAATTAAACAATAATACTGTGCCTATTACTATGCCAATGGGTTCTGAAGATAAATTTGCTGGCGTTATTCAATTATTGGATATGAAAGCAATTTATTTTGATGGTCCTCAAGGTGAAGATTTAAGAGTGGAAGAAATTCCTGCAGAGTATTTGGAAGAAGCAAAAAGAAGAAGAAATAAATCAGTTGAAGTTCTATCTGATTTTGATGATACAATCGCAGAAAAATTCTTAATGGATGAATATTTAACTGCTGAAGAATTGAGACCAATTATCAGAAGGTTAACTATTGACTTAAAAATTACTCCAGTATTTACTGGTTCTGCGAAAGTCAACAAGGGTATTCAAGTTTTATTAGATGGTATTGTAGATTTCTTGCCAGCTCCGAAAGATATTCAAAATACAGGTTTGGATTTGGATAATAACGAAGAACCAGTAAACTTAGAAACTAATCCTAACAAAGGTACTGTTGCTTTAGCATTCAAATTAGAAGATGGTAAATATGGTCAATTAACTTATATGAGAGTTTATCAAGGTAAACTTAAAAAAGGTGAATTTATCATTAATTCAACCAATAGAAAAAAATATAAAATTCCAAGATTAGTTCGTATGCATGCTAATGACATGGTTGAGATCGATGAAGCACAAGCTGGCGATATCGTAGCAACATTTGGTATTGACTGTAATTCAGGTGATACATTTACAGATGGCTCTTTATCTTATGCTATGACGTCAATGTTTATCCCAACTCCAGTTATTGAATTAGCAATTACTCCTAAAGAGAAATCAGGATTAGAAAGTTTTTCAAAAGCATTAAATAGATTCCAAAAAGAAGATCCAACTTTAAGAGTATCAAGAGACGAAGAGTCTGGCGAAACTATTATCAAAGGTATGGGTGAGCTTCACTTAGAAATTTATATTGAAAGAATTAAAAGAGAATATAACTGTGAAGTTTTGGTAGGAAAACCTAAAGTAGCTTATAGAGAAACTATTACTCAAAAAGCAGACTTTAATTATACTCATAAAAAACAAACAGGTGGTTCTGGTCAATTTGCAAGAATTGGTGGAAGTTTTGAACCAATGGAAGCAAATGCTGGATCAACTTATGAATTCTCTAATAAAATCGTAGGTGGTGTTGTTCCAAGAGAATATATCCCAGCTGTAGATAAAGGTTTCCAAGAGCAAATGATGGAAGGAGTTCTGATTGGTCAACCAGTAGTTGGTATCAAGGCAGAATTAAATGACGGTGCTACTCACGCAGTCGATTCATCAGAGATGGCATTCAAAATTGCGGCGAAAGCGGCATTAAAAGAAACTATCGAAAAATGTAAACCAGTTATCTTAGAGCCGATAATGAAATTGGAAGTTGCTGCACCAGATGAATTCCAAGGTGTAATCATTGGTCAATTAAACCAAAGACGTGGTATCATTGTAAATACAAACATTGACGCATCTTATGTTACTGTAGAGTGCGAAGTGCCGTTAAAAGAAATGTTTGGTTATTCAACAGATTTAAGATCTGCAACACAAGGTAAAGGTGAATTTTCAATGGAATTCTTAAAGTACCAACAAGTACCTAAGAGCGTTCAAGAAGAAATCATCAAAGATTATAACGAAAAGAACAAAAAATAAGATATTTTCTAATTATTATTGATTTATTTTGAATATATTAATAATAATTGCAAATATAATTTGGTAAAGTCAAAATTAGTTCGTAATTTTGCACTCTTATTTTAAAACAAAAATAAAATTTTGGAGAAGCGGGTGCCTACTATAAGTCAATTAGTTAGAAAAGGCAGAACAGTTGCGGTAAAGAAAAGTAAGTCAGCGGCATTAAAAGCTTGTCCTCAAAGACGTGGTGTTTGTACGAGAGTTTATACAACTACTCCCAAGAAACCAAATTCAGCTTTGAGAAAAGTAGCCCGTGTTAGATTGAATTCAGGATTTGAAGTTACGGCTTACATCCCTGGTGAAGGTCATAACTTACAAGAGCACTCAATTGTTTTCGTACGTGGTGGTAGAGTAAAAGATTTACCAGGTGTAAAATACCATATCGTAAGAGGTGCTGCAGATACTCAAGGTGTTCAAGGTAGAAAACAAGGTCGTTCTAAATACGGAGCGAAAAGACCTAAGCCAGGACAACCGGTAGTTGTAGCAAAAGGTAAAAAGAAATAATAAATTTTTAATATTGAAAATAATATTAGAAAAATATTAAAATCTAAAATTAGAAAATCGAAAAAGCAAATTTTAATTTAAAAGTATGAGAAAGAAAAGAGCAGAGAAAAGACAAGTGTCTCCAGACCCTAAATTTAGTGATTTAGTAGTATCTAAATTTATTAATTATATTATGGAATCTGGTAAAAAAAGCACTGCAAGAGCTATTACTTATAATGCTTTTGATATCATTGCAGAAAAAACTGGTAATGACCCATTAGAAATCTTCAAAAAAGCTTTGCAAAATGTTGCACCTTTATTAGAAGTAAAATCTAGAAGAGTGGGTGGTGCTACTTATCAAGTGCCAACAGAAGTAAGAGAAGAAAGAAGAATGGCTTTGGCTGTTAGATGGATAAAACAATATTCTTCTCAAAGAAGAGATAAAACTATGGCAATGAGATTAGCTGCTGAATTAATGGCTGCTTTCAAAGGCGAAGGTTCTTCTGTTAAGAAAAGAGATGACACTCATAGAATGGCTGAAGCAAATAAAGCTTTTGCTCATTTTAAATGGTAATTGGAAATTAAAACGAATATATAAAAAATATTTAAAAAAGTTCTTTGATAATTAGGTTAAACTTGCAATGCCACGTCAGATACCAATAAGTAATATTAGAAATATAGGTATAATGGCTCATATTGATGCCGGAAAAACTACAACTACTGAGCGCATACTATTTTATGCTGGATATATTCATAAAATAGGTGAAGTAGACGATGGTAGTACTTTTATGGACTACATGGTGCAAGAAAAGGAACGTGGTATAACAATAACTTCTGCTTCTACTCCTTGTTATTGGAGAGATTGTCAGATTAATATTATAGATACTCCCGGACACGTTGATTTTACTGCAGAAGTTCAAAGGTCATTAAGAGTTTTGGATGGTGCAGTTGCCGTTTTTTGTGCAGTTGGTGGCGTAGAGCCTCAATCAGAAACAGTATGGAATCAAGCAAATGAATATAATGTGCCTCGTATCGCATTTATAAATAAAATGGATAGAATGGGTGCTGATTATTACAGTGTTTTGGAAAGTATCAAAAGTAGATTAAGTGCAAATCCTTTGCCAGTTTATTTGCCAATTGGTGCAGAATCAAATTTTAAAGGTATTGTTAATCTTTTAACAATGAAAGCTATATACTTTGATGAAGAGTCCCAAGGAGTTAAATTTACTGAAAATGAAATACCTTCAGATTTGTTAGATAAAGCACAAGAATTTAGAATCAGAATTTTAGATGCTGTTGCAGAAACTAATGATGAATTGATGGAAAAATATTTCGCAGAAGGGGATTTGAATTACGATGAAATATTAAAAGGCTTGAGATTATGTGTAATTAATCAAAGTTGTATTCCAATATTTTGTGGATCTAGTCTTAAAAATATCGGTGTTCAAAATTTAATTGATGGTATAGTTGATTTATTACCTACTCCATTAGATATTGTTGAGCAAAAAGGATATGATGTTAAAAACGAAGAATTAGTAATTACAAGAAAATATTCTGATGATGAAAAATTTTCTGCTTTAGCATTTAAAATATTAACTGACCCTTATGTAGGAAGATTGACTTATATTAGAATTTATTCAGGTGTTCTTAAAGTTGGTGAAACCATTTATAATGGTAATGCTGATAAAAAAGAAAGAATAAATAAAATATTAAGAATGTCATCTAACAAAAGAGAAGAAATCTCTGAAGCTTTTAGTGGAGATATTGTAGCATTACCTGGGTTAAAAATTACTAAAACAGGCGATACAATATCAGATTTAAATTTTCCAATAATATATGAGAAGATTTATTTTACAGAACCAGTGATTAATCAGTCAATAGAAGCTAAAACATTAGCAGAACAAGACAAATTAATTCAAGTATTAGAAAAACTTGTCGATGAAGACCCAACATTTAGTTATAAAAATGATGATGAAATTGGACAGTTGATAATAAGTGGTGTTGGCGAATTACATTTAGAGATAATTATTGATAGACTGAAAAGAGAATTTAATTTAGAAGTTAGAGTTGGAAAACCAGTTGTAAATTATAGAGAAACTATTACAGAAAGTATAAATAAAGAATTTGTTTTTGATAAAGAAGCAAATGGAAAAAATCAATACGGTGAAGTAGTAATAGAATTGACTAAAGATGAAACTTTGAAAGTAAATGAAGTTATATCTGAAATTACTGACAAAAATGTTCCTGAAAACCTTATCAAACAATGTGTTGAAAGTATAAAACAATCATTGCAAATGGGATTAAATGGTTTTCCATTAATTTATGTAAAAGCAAGATTGATTGAAATAAAAAAATTAGAGTTCTCTTCCGAATTAGGGTGCAAAATAGCTTCATCAATGGCTGTACGAGAGGCAATTAGAGACATTGGTACTATCAAATTAGAGCCAATCTTCAATATTGAAGTTAATACACCAGGAGAAAATTTAGGCGATATAATCGCAGATATTAACTCCAAACGAGGACGTATCGAAGAAATATCACAAAATTCTTTGATGCAAGTCGTAAAAGCTAAAGCCCCACTGTCGGAAATGTTTGGTTATGTTACTAAATTAAGATCTATGTCTCAAGGTAGAGCATCATATACAATGAACTTTAGTAACTATGAACCAGCAATTGTTAAAGACAATAATTATTATTAATTTAATTTTATTATAAACTATTTTTAATTAGAGGAGCCTGCTTACAATGGCTAAAGAGAAATTCGAAAGAACCAAACCTCACGTGAACGTTGGCACAATTGGACACGTGGATCATGGTAAAACTACATTAACTGCTGCTATTACAGCTGGTTTAGCGAAAAAAAATAATTCGGCATTTAGATCATTTGATTCAATTGACAATGCACCAGAAGAAAAAGCTCGTGGTATAACCATCGCGACTGCTCACGTTGAGTATGAAACTGAAAACAGACACTATGCACACGTAGATTGTCCTGGTCACGCCGATTATGTAAAAAACATGATTACTGGTGCTGCTCAAATGGACGGTGCGATTTTAGTATGTGCAGCAACAGACGGACCAATGCCACAAACAAGAGAGCATATTTTGTTAGCTCGTCAAGTTGGTGTGCCTCGTATTGTTGTATTCTTAAATAAAGTTGATATTGCTGACCCTGAACTGATTGAATTAGTTGAAATGGAATTAAGAGAATTATTAACTTCTTATAACTTCCCTGGCGACGATATTCCAATCGTACACGGTTCTGCATTACACGCTTTAAATGCTGGTTCTGACCCTTCTGCTACAACTGAAGATGAAAGATTGAAATGTATCTATAACTTAATGGATGCAGTTGATAGTTATATTCCTACTCCAATTCGTGAAACTGACAAACCTTTCTTGATGCCAGTAGAAGATGTATTCTCTATCACAGGTAGAGGTACAGTTGCTACAGGTAGAATCGAAAGAGGTATCGTTAAAGTTAACGAAGAGGTAGAAATTGTTGGTTTAGGTTTGAAGAAAAAATCAACTTGTACTGGTATCGAAATGTTCAGAAAATTATTAGATGAAGGTCGTGCTGGTGATAACGTTGGTTTATTATTACGTGGTGTAGATAAAGATGAAATCGAAAGAGGAATGGTTATCATTAAACCTGGTACAGTAACTCCTCACCATAAATTTAATGCTCAAATCTACGTTTTGAAAAAAGAAGAAGGTGGAAGACATACTCCATTCGTAAATGGTTATAGACCACAATTCTATTTTAGAACAACAGACGTAACTGGTGTTGTAAATTTACCAGAAGGTATCGAATTAGTAATGCCTGGTGACAACTTAAACGATGTAATCGTTGAATTAATCCAACCAATCGCTATGGAAGACGGTTTAAGATTCGCTATACGTGAGGGTGGTAGAACAGTTGGTGCAGGTGTTGTAACTAAAATTATTGAATAATAAGAATAGTAAGTAGAAATACTTCGCAAATAAGACATAGAATTATTATCAGATTATAAAGAATTCATTTTCACTTTACACCCCTTAGGGTAAGACTTTAAGGGGTAGTAAATTGAAACGAGGTAAATAGTGAGTACTCAAAGAATAAGAATAAAATTAAAATCTTACGATCATAATTTAATTGATAAATCAAGTGAAAGAATCGTAAAAACTGTTAAATTAACTGGCGCTGTTGTTTCTGGACCAGTTCCATTGCCAACAAGACGTTCAATTTATACAGTAAATAGATCTCCACACGTTGATAAAAAATCTCGTGAACAATTTGAAACACGAGTACATAAAAGATTAATAGATATTTTTAGCTCTACACAAAAAACTATCGACGCTTTGATGAAGCTAGAATTGCCAGCAGGTGTAGATGTAGAAGTTAAAGTGTAATTAAGGTTTAATAAACGATGAAAGCAGCAATATTAGGCAAAAAAGTAGGCATGACTACAGTGTTCCAAGAAGATGGTACACAAGTACCTTGTACAGTGATTGTAGCAGGTCCGTGTCCGGTAACACAAATAAAAACGAAAGACACTGATGGTTATAAAGCTGTTCAAATTGGATTTGATGAAAAACCTGCAAAGGGAGTTATTAAGCCAATTAAAGGACATTTTGAAAAAGCTGGAGTTAAACCTACGTATTTGTTAAGAGAATTTAGAGATTTCTCGGCAAGTGTAAGTTTGGGTGAAACCCTTACTGTAGAGCAATTTAACAAAGGCGATAAGATTAATATTTCTGGGACTTCAAAAGGACGTGGTTTCCAAGGTGTTGTTAAAAGACATGGCTTCAGCGGTGTTGGTATGAGAACACACGGTCAATCTGATAGAGAAAGAGCTCCTGGTTCTATTGGTGGTTCTTCTTATCCTTCAAGAGTAGTTAAAGGTATAAGAATGGCTGGTAGAATGGGTGGTGATAGAGTTACTGTTAGAAACATGGTTGTTGTTGATGTATTCCCAGAACAAAATATTATACTTGTCAAAGGAAGTGTTCCTGGAGCACCAAACTCTTATTTAGAATTAGTAAAGAAAATATAGGCATCTGAAATGCAATTAGCAGTTTACAATAAAGAAGGTAAAGAAGTAGGTAACATAGACCTTAATGAGGGTATATTTGGAATTATTCCAAACGAAGATTCTATGCACCTTTCTGTTACAGTACAATTGGCTCATAAAAGACAAGGTACTCATAAAACTAAACAAAGAGGCGAAGTTTCTGGTGGTGGTAAAAAACCTTGGAAACAAAAAGGTAGAGGTACTGCTAGATCAGGTTCTTCTAGGTCTCCTGTATGGGTTGGTGGTGCGACTTTTGGTCCACAACCGCATACCTATGATATGAAAATTCCTAAAAAAGTAAATCAATTGGCTAGAAGATCTGCTCTTTCAATTAGAGCAAATGAAAAAAACATTGTTGTTCTAGAAGATTTTACACTAGAACAAATGAAAACTAAAGAAGTTTTGAATGTTATTAAAAATTTAAAGTTAGAGAATGATAAAACAGTATTTATAACTACAAGTTATGATAAAAATTTATACTTCTCAACTAGAAATATAGCTAAAGCACATATTTTACCTGTTGATCAATTATCTTGTTATGATATATTAAATCACAAAAAGATAGTTTTATTCAAAGGTGCAGTAGAAAAATTAGAACAAATATTAATATAATAAGTGGTAATAAAATGCTACAAGTACTAAATAAACCTTTGATTACTGAAAAAGCTATGGCGATGTCTGCAAAAGGACAATATGCTTTTGATGTAAATCCAAACTCTAACAAGATTGAAATTAGAAAAGCAGTCGAAGAAATGTATGAAGTAAACGTTGAAAGTGTTAGAACAGTTAGAATTAAAGGTAAAGTAAAAGCAAGAATGACTAAAAAAGGCTTTATTAAAGGTAAAAATCCTTTGAGAAAAAAAGCGTACGTTACTTTGAAAGAAGGTCAAACAATAGAAATAGTTTCAGGAACTCAAGCTGAGTAGAAATAATTGTTTAAATTAACAATTAAATTTATGAAGTTGAATTAAATATAAGAACTAAAATGGCATTAAGAGTATTAAAACCAATAACACCAGGAACAAGATTTTATTCAATCGCAAGTTTTGATGAAATCACTACCGACAGACCATATAAAAAATTGGTAGTACCAGTTAAGAGAACTGGTGGTAGAAACAATACTGGTAGAATAACATCTCGACATAGAGGTGGTGGTCATAAAAGAAATTATAGAATTATTGATTTTAAAAGAAATAAAATCGGTATTTTTGCTACTGTAGATACTGTAGAGTATGATCCAAACAGATCTGCTTATATTTCTTTATTAACTTATGATGATGGTGAGAAAAGATATATCTTAGCTCCAAATGGTATCAAAGTTGGTGATAAAATTGTAGCTGGTCCAGATGCAGAATTTAATGTTGGTAATGCTTTACCATTAAGTAGAATACCTGTTGGTTTATTTGTTCATAATGTAGAAATGAAACCTGGTAAGGGTGGTCAGATTGGCAGAAGTGCTGGTTCTGAAATCCAATTAGTAGGTGTAGATGGTCAAAGAGCACAATTAAAATTACCTTCTGGTGAAATTAGAAGTGTTGCATCTAATTGTTATGCTACATTAGGAAGGGTAAGTAATCCTGAACATGAGAATATCATTTTAGGTAAAGCTGGTAGAAATAGATGGTTTGGTATAAGACCTCAAACACGTGGTATGGCGATGAACCCGATTGATCACCCTATGGGTGGTGGTGAAGGTGCATCTAAATCAGGTGGTGGTAGATTACATCCTAGATCACCTTGGGGTAAATTAGCCAAAGGTATGAAAACTCGTAAGAAAAATAAACAATCTGATCAGTATATCATCAGAAAAAGAAAAAGTAAATAATTAAAAGGGAAGATTGATGTCAAGATCTCTTAAAAAAGGTATATTTGTAAATCATAAGTTGATGAAAAAAGTATCTGCTTTGAATGAATCTAGAGAAAAAAAAGTTGTGAAAACTTGGTCTAGAGCATCAACTATTACCCCTGATTTTGTGGGACATACTATAGCTGTTCATAATGGTAAAAATTTTATACCGGTTTATGTAACTGAAAATATGGTGGGTCATAAATTCGGTGAGTTTGCCCCTACAAGAAATTATAGAGGCCATGCAGGTCATAGAAAAGAACAACGTTCAGCTAAAAAATAAGGTTTAATATGGAAGCATTAGCAATAAAAAGATATATTAGGTCTTCCCCACGAAAAATGAGATTAGTGGTAGATTTGATTAGAGGTAGAAAAGTATCTGAAGCTTTAACTTTATTAAAATTTAATCCAAAGTTAGCTTCGGAAGATGTATATTGTACATTAAATTCTGCTGTAGGTAATATGAAATATAAACTTGATGCATTGGGTGAAAGATATAGCGAGGAAAATTTCGTTGTAAAAGAAGTTCAAGTAAATCAAGGTCCTACTATGAAACGAATAAGTCCTGCACCTATGGGTAGAGCTTATAGAATTAGAAAAAGATCAAATCATTTAACTATTGTATTAGAAACCAAATAAGTCAAATTTAGAGGTTAATTTTGGGACAGAAGACAAATCCTATCGGTATAAGACTTGGTATCACACGTGGTTGGGATGCTAATTGGTTTGACGAAAGAAACTTAGCCGATAAAATTTCTGAAGATATTAAAGTTAGAAATTATATCAGAAATAGAAAGAAAAAAGCAGGAATTGCTAGAATTATTGTAGAAAGAACTGCTAAACAACTTAGAATTACTATTAATACGTCTAGACCTGGTGTTATCATCGGTAAATCTGGAAAAGATATTACTCAGTTAGAAGAAGAATTAAAAAAAGTAACTGGTAAAGAAGTAAAAATATTAATTAGTGAAGTAAAAAGACCTGAGTTAGATGCATTATTAGTTGCTGAAAATGTTGCTCTACAGTTAGAAGGTAGAGTAAGTTTTAGAAGAGCTTTGAAACAAGCTGTTTCTTCAACAATGAGAATGGGTGCACAAGGTATAAGAGTTATGAGTTCAGGTAGATTAGGTGGTGCAGAAATGGCTCGCTCTGAACAATACAAAGAGGGTAGAGTTCCTTTGCATACTTTAAGAGCTGATATTGATTACGGTACAGCGACTGCACAAACTATCTATGGTGCAATAGGTATTAAAGTTTGGATCTGCCGTGGTGAAGTAATTGGTAAACAACAAGATAATACTGCTTATTAATCTTACAATTGTTTTATATATTAAACATAGATAAAATAAGTACATATTAATTAAGTTGTTCAACTTAATAATTATGGTTTTGCTTATATTAAAGTTATAACTTAATAAAATAAATTATATAATTAATAAATAGTTGTAATCATAAATATTATTAGTAAGAAAAATAAATCGAAAATTATAATATAAATTGGTTTTAACATGTTAAGTCCTAAAAGAGTAAAACATAGAAAAACGCATAGGGGTAGAAGAACCGGTAAAGCGATAAGAGGTTCTTTGGTTGCGTTTGGTTCATTTGGTTTGAAAGCATTAGAACCTGAATGGATAACTAACAGACAAATAGAATCTGCCCGTATTGCTATTAACCGCTATTTGAAAAGAGATGGTAAAGTATGGATACGTATTTTCCCAGATAAACCTTATACTAAAAAACCAGCTGAAACACGTATGGGTAAAGGTAAAGGTAGTCCAGAAGGTTGGGTAGCTGTAGTAAGACCTGGTAGAATCTTATTTGAAGTTGATGGTGTAAGTAGAGAAAGAGCTGAAGAAGCTTTTAGACTTGCATCTCATAAATTACCAATTAAAACAAAATTTGTTACACGTTTAGATTTGACATATAATGAAACCACGTAAAACAAAAGATTTAAGAGAAATGACAATTGATGAATTGACTTCTTTAGTTAAAGAATCTGAAGATACTTTAGCTAAACAAAGATTTCAAAATTCTCTTAAACAATTACAAGATAATGCTTATCTAGGAATTTTAAGAAAAGATATAGCAAGAATGAAAACAATTTTAAATGCTAATAAATAGGTTTTGAGATGAGCGTTATAGAAAATGTTGAAGTAAGAATACAGTCTCAAAAAAGAATTTTAGAAGGTAAAGTTACTTCTAATAAAGCGAATAAAACTATTACTGTATCAGTTGAAAGACAAATATCACATCCGCTTTATAGAAAATACTTCAAAAGAAGTAAAAAATTCATGGCACATGATGAAGAAAACTTGTGCAATATTGGTGATACTGTAAGAATTAAAGAGTCAAGACCTTTGAGTGCTAGAAAACGATGGACTTTAGTTGAAGTCGTTGAAAGAGCTAAATAGGTAGTTATACTAAAAATTTAATTTTAGATAGGAATTAAAATGATACAAGAGGAAACAAACCTAACTGTTGCTGATAATTCTGGTGCAAAAAAGGTAAGATGTATTAGAGTATTGGGTGGACATGGCAAAAAATATGCAGCAATCGGCGATATGATCGTTGTTTCTGTAAAATCGGCTATACCGAACGGCAACGTTAAAAAAGGTGAAGTTTGTAAAGCAGTTGTAGTCAGAACCGTTAAAGAGTTAAAAAGAAAAGATGGCTCTTATATTAGGTTTGATGATAATGCGGCTGTGATATTAAATACTAAAGGCGACCCAAGAGGTACAAGAATATTTGGGCCAGTTGCTAGAGAATTAAGAGAAAAGAATTATATGAAAATAGTATCTTTAGCTCCAGAAGTAATTTAAATTTATTTTTTATTGGTTTTTAAAATGAAATTAAAAATAAAAAAAGGTGATACTGTAAAAGTTATCACAGGTGATGATAAAGGTAAGGCTGGAAGAGTATTAGAAATTAATACTAGTAAATTAACTTTGTTAGTTGAAGGTATTAATATTCATACTAAACATGAAAAACCTAATCAAAGAAACCAACAAGGTGGCTTAGTTAAGGTTGAGTTACCAGTTCATTACTCAAATGTTAAGTTAGTTGAAACTAAATAGTTGAAATTATAATCAAAATAATATATAATGTTTTTTTGATATAATATAAAGTTGTTTAATATTTAATTTATCATTAAGAAGTAGAAATAATAGTTATAGAAACAGTTTAAGTTTATAAGAAAAATGGCAAAAGCATCAAATAACGCAAATGTAACTTCTAAAAGACATAGTTTTGCAGCAGACGGCAAGAGGTTAGATGAAGTTAATCCAAATGAAGAAAAGGTTACACCAAGACTTGAAACTTTTTATAGAGAACAAGTTATACCTAACCTTATGGCTAAATTTGGTTACAAATCTATCATGCAAGTTCCAAAACTGCAAAAAATATGTATGAATATCGGAGTTGGAGACGCAGTTGGTGATCCTAAGTTACTTCAAAGTGCTGTAAATGAATTGGAGTTAATTTGTGGTCAAAGACCTGTAATTAGAAAAGCTAAAAAAGCTATTTCTAACTTCAAACTAAGAGAAAATATGCCTATTGGTACTTCTGTAACTCTAAGAAGAGCAAGGATGTATGAGTTTTTAGATAGGTTTATTAATATTGCTTCACCTCGTGTAAGAGACTTTAAAGGATATCCTGATAAAAGTTTTGACGGCAGAGGAAATTATACTTTAGGTATAAAAGAACAAATCATATTCCCAGAATTAGATGTTGATAAAATCAATAGAATTTCTGGTATGGATATTACATTTGTTACTAATGCATCTACAGATGAAGAAGCAGCAGCATTATTAAATGAATTTGGATTCCCATTCCGTAAAAGAGGATAATAATGGCAAAGAAATCAATTATAGCCAGAAATGAAAAAAGAAAAAGATTGGTTGAAAAATTCTTGGCAAAAAGAAATGAATTAAGAGCAGCAGGTGATTATGAAGCTCTTCAACAACTGCCAAGAAATAGTGCTCCAACAAGAGTTAGAAATAGATGTTCTGTAACTGGAAGAGGAAGAGCGGTTTACAAAAAATATGGTTTATGTAGAAATATTTTTAGACAAATGGCTTTAGAAGGTAAACTTCCTGGTGTAAGAAAAGCAAGTTGGTAATAAGGTTGGATAACAACAACAGGTAATTTAACATAAATATTAGTTAATCATTTTATTTATAATTAAATTACTACAAATAAATAAAAGATTTATAAATAATAGAAATTTTGGTATTTATTATGCCGGTATCAGATTCAATAGCAGATTTCATAACTAGAATTAGAAATGGTGCGCAAGCAGGTCACAAATCAGTTGATGCACCTCGTTCTAATATGAAAGTAGCTATAGCAAAAATTTTAAAAGAACAAGGGTTTATCACTGATTTTGAAGAAATCAACGAAGGACCTCAAGGAATTGTTAGAGTAACATTAAAATATTATAATAGAAAACCAGCTATTTACGAAATTAAAAAAGTAAGTAAACCTGGAAGAAGATTATATGTAACGATGGATAATCTTCCAAGAGTGAAAAGTGGTTTGGGTATTGCAATAATTTCATCTTCAAAAGGTGTTATAACTGATAAAGATGCTAGAAAACTTAACGTTGGTGGTGAGTTTATCTGCACGGTATGGTAATTATATCGGAGAATAATTGTGTCAAGAATTGGAAAAAAAATTATAAATGTTCCTAACAATGTAACTTTGTCATTTAATAATAATAAAATGACAGCTAAAGGACCGAAAGGTGAGTTATATGTTGATATTCCTACTGGTGTAGATTTTAGCTTTGAAAATAATGTATTATCTTTCTCTAGAGAAAGTGAAGATAAAAAAGTAAGAGCTTTACACGGTTTGGCAAGAGCATTATGTTTTAACGCTATTGAAGGCGTTAATAATGGCTTTATCAAAAATATGAAAATAGAAGGTGTGGGTTTTAGAGCTGAAATGAAAAATGAAAGATTGTTGTTAACTTTAGGGTTTTCACATCAAATTTTAGCTATACCTCCTACAGGAATAGAGTTTGAAACTCCTACTCCTACTACTATTATAGTAAAAGGTATTGACAAACAACTATTGGGTCAAGTATCTCATAAAATTCGTTCACTAAGACCACCTGAGCCTTACAAAGGTAAAGGTATTAGATACGAAGGTGAATATATTAGACGTAAAGCTGGTAAAACTTCAGGTAAATAATATATTAAAAATAATATATTTATTACAATTTAAGTTTTATAAGATTAAATATGTTGTATTATATAAGTTTAAATATAGCTAATAAATAAATATATAATATTGGTGAAATTAAACAATTTTAAAATCTTAGAAATAATAGATTCAAGATGGGATTACAAGAAAAAAAAGCAAGTACAAGACTACGTAGAAAACGTAGTATTAGAAAAAAAATTAATGGCACTGGAACAAGACCTAGATTAACTATTTTCAAAAGTTCATTTCATATTTACGCACAAGTAATCAATGATGAAACTGGCGTAACTTTGGCATCTGCTTCTACATTGGATAAAGAAATAAAATCTTTAATTAATGCTGAAATGACTAAAATTGAAAAAAGTAAATTAATAGGTAAAAAAATTGCTGAGAGAGCTATTTCTAATAATATCAATAGCGTTGCTTTTGATAGAAATGGTTATATTTACCATGGTAGAATTAAAGCTTTAGCTGACTCTGCACGTGAAGCAGGTCTTAATTTTTAATCAAAAATGAATATTTAATTAGGAGTTTTTCTGTGAGTAGAATTAAATCTGCAGAACTGGATCTTAAAGATAAATTAGTTTATGTCGGTAGAACAGCTAAGGTAGTTAAAGGTGGTAGAAGATTTAACTTTTCTGCTATTGTAGTTGTCGGTGACGGTAATGGTCATGTTGGTTATGGTTTAGGTAAAGCAAGCGAAGTTGTTGATGCCGTTACTAAAGCTACTGACTCTGCCAAAAAGAATTTATTTAAAGTAAGAATTACTAACGGTACTATACCTCACCAAGTTAATGGTATTTTTGGCTCTGCTAATGTTCTAATCAAACCTGCTACTCCTGGTACTGGCGTAATTGCTGCAGGTGGAGTTAGAGCGGTTTTAGAATTAGCTGGTATCCAAAATGTATTAACAAAAAGTTTGGGTTCTTCTAATCCTCACAATACAGTTAAAGCAACTGTTGAAGGTTTGATGCAATGTGAAGATATTATGGCTGTTGCTCAAAGAAGAGGTATTTCAGCTGATAAAGTTGTTAGAGGATAATATTAAACGTTTTATTATTTTATACATTAATTTAAAAATAATAGAATATTTATTAGAAGTTAGTTGTAAGAATATAATTTAGAGGATGATAGTATAGGTTTGAAGATAAACTTATAATCTAAATTGCCTCATAATTGAAAAAAAAATTATTATTATGTCAAAAATTAAAGTTACTCAAACGAAAAGTGTTATTGATAGAGTGAAAGATCAGAAAAAAACTATTAAAGCAATGGGTTTAGGTCGTCCAAATTATTCTAACATTTTACCTGATAATGCTCAATCTTGGGGCATGATTAATAAAGTAAAACATTTAGTTATTACTGAAGTTGTTAATGATTAATTATAATTATTAATCATAATTTATAAAGTTAAATAAATAATAAACAAATAAGTATGTCATATATATATATTTTATATTGATATTTGCTATTGTTAAAATTTATTCTTAAATTGCGTGTTCGTTAACTTAAAAAAGCAAAAAAATGGAAAATTATAAACACTTAGGTACATTAACTTACACAAAAGGTGCCCGTAAAAAAAATAAAAGAGTTGGTAGAGGTCCTGGTTCTGGTCATGGTGGTACATCAACTAGAGGTCATAAAGGACAAAAATCAAGATCTGGGGCTACTGTAAATGTAGGTTTCGAAGGTGGACAAATGCCTATTCATAGACGTTTGCCTAAGTTTGGATTTACTAATAGATTCAAAAAAGAGTTCCAAATAGTTAATCTTGGCGAAATCCAAAGTTGTATCGAAAAAAATAGAATTGGTGTTGAAGTTAATTTTGATACTTTGGCTCAAAGTGGATTAATTAAAAACAACAATATACCAGTAAAAATTTTAGGTAATGGAGAAATTACTTCAGTTATTTCAATAACTGTTGGTAACATCTCAGATTCTGCTAAATCAAAAATTGAGTCGGCAGGGGGCACAGTAATTATCAATGAGTAAGTTAGTAGAAACTTTAAAAAATATAGTAAAGATTGAAGAGCTACGAAATAGAATTTTATTCACTCTCGGAGTTCTTTTAGTCGTTAGAGTTGGTTCATATATAACACTACCGGGTGTAGATGTAATAGCATTACAAGCTTCTGTTGCAAATAGTGATTCAAATACTCTTTTTGGTTTGTTTGATATGTTTGTTGGTGGTGCATTCTCAAATGCAGCAATATTTGCCTTGGGTATTATGCCTTACATTACTGCTTCAATTATATTTCAGTTAGCTGGTATTGTTATACCAGAAGTACAGAAAATGCAAAGAGAAGGTGAAGATGGCAGAAGAAAGATTAATCAATATACAAGAATGGCTACTGTTTTATTAGCTGCATTACAAGGTCTTGGTATAAGTATAAAATTAGCTTCTACTAACAATGGTGGAATACCTGTTGTTCCTGATGCTGGTATAATGTTTACTATTACAACTATTGTATTATTGGCTGCTGGAACAATGTTTTTGATGTGGTTAGGCGAACAAATAACTGATAAAGGTATTGGAAATGGTATTTCATTAATTATCTTTATTGGTATAATTGCTAACTTACCAATTGCTTTAATGCAAGAATATCAATTGTTACAAGATGGTAGTAGAGCATTTATTATTGAAATTATCGTTTTTGCATTATTATTCGGTATAATTATGGCAGTTATCCTTCTAACTCAGGTGCCAGAAGAATACCAGTTCAATATGCTAAAAGACAAGTTGGTAATAAAGTAATGGGTGGTACAACCCAGTATATTCCTTTAAGAGTAAATACTGCTGGTGTAATGCCAATTATTTTTGCACAATCTTTAATGTTTATACCAAATACTGTATTAAGTTTCTTCCCTGAAAGTTCATTTGCAATTACAATGTCTAAGTTTTTTAGTTATGATTCTTATTTTTATGCTTTATTCTTTGGCTTGATGGTAGTTGCATTTACTTATTTTTATACTGCAATAATTTTTAATCCAAAAGATATCGCAGAAAATATGAAAAAGAATGGTGGATTTATCCCTGGTATTAGACCAGGTAAACATACTTCTGATTATATAGAAAATATCTTAACTAAAATAACTCTACCTGGTTCAATATTCTTAGCAATAGTAGCTATATTGCCAACTTTTGTTACAAAAATATTTGGTATTACCTCTACTTTTGCAGGATTTTTTGGTGGTACAAGTTTATTAATTATAATTGGTGTTGGTTTGGATACACTACAACAAATTGAATCACATTTAATGATGAGACATTATGATGGATTTATGAAGAGTGGAAAAATCAAAGGTAGATATGGTAATACTGGTTATTAATTATTCAATAATTTAATTTATTTAGA
>JBEICW010000009.1:0-19165 GCA_040383785.1 Ignavibacteria bacterium
CATTTATTTTAACCCTACCAATTTTTCAATCAAAACCCAAAAACCACGTCTATAATAATTCTATAACCTAACTTTCTAATTATTCAAATAAAAGTAATTTCAATTACTTATATTTGTAATTGGAGATTTTACAATTTTGAAAAATAAATTTTACATTTAAAACATATAAATACATAGAGGCAAGTTATGGTATTTGACTTAGATATGATAAAAACGGTTTATGCTAATCTTGGTAGCAGAATTGATGCTGCAAGAGCGGTTTTGAATAGACCTCTTACTTTGACTGAAAAAATTCTTTATTCTCATCTTTATGACCCCGCTAAGGTAGAAAACTTTGGACGTGGAGTAGATTATGTAGATTTCGCTCCTGATAGAGTTGCTATGCAAGATGCTACTGCTCAAATGGCATTATTGCAATTTATGCAATGCGGTCGCAAGCAAGCGGCTGTGCCTTCTACAGTTCATTGCGACCACTTAATCCAAGCTAAAGATGGTGCTACAATTGACTTAAAAAATGCAATCACTACAAGTGAAGAAGTATTTAATTTCTTAGGTTCGGTATCTAATAAATACGGTATTGGCTTTTGGAAACCAGGTGCTGGTATTATCCACCAAGTAATTTTAGAAAACTACGCTTTCCCCGGTGGTATGATGGTCGGAACTGACTCACATACTGTAAATGCTGGTGGATTGGGTATGATTGCGATTGGTGTTGGCGGTGCTGATGCTGTGGATGTAATGGTTGGTATGCCTTGGGAATTAAAATTCCCAAAATTAATCGGCGTAAAATTAACTGGTAAAATGAGTGGCTGGACTTCAGCTAAAGACGTAATTTTGAAAGTAGCTGGTATCTTGACTGTAAAAGGTGGTACAGGTGCTATCGTTGAGTATTTTGGCGAAGGTGCAGATTCTATCTCTTGTACTGGTAAAGGTACTATCTGTAATATGGGTGCTGAAATTGGTGCAACTACTTCAGTATTTGGCTTTGATGAAAATATGGCTAAATACTTAGAATCTACAAGCAGAAAAGATGTTGCAGATATGGCAAGAGCAAATATGGCAAACTTACGTGGCGATGATGAAGTTTATGCAACTCCTGAAAACTATTTCGACCAAGTAATTGAAATTAATTTATCAGAATTAGAACCATATATCAATGGACCTTTCACTCCAGATTTGGCTTGGCCCGTTTCTAAATTCAAAGAAGCAGCAATTGAAAATAACTGGCCTCTTGACCTTGAAGTTGGTTTGATTGGCTCTTGTACAAACTCTTCTTACGAAGATATTTCTCGTGCTGCATCACTTGCTCAACAAGCTGTAGATAAAGATATTAAAGTTAAAGCAGAATATACTATTACTCCAGGTTCGGAATTAGTTAGATATACAATCGAAAGAGATGGTTTTATCGATACATTTGGTAAAATTGGTGGTATAGTATTGGCTAATGCTTGTGGACCTTGTATTGGTCAATGGTCGAGACACACAACTGACCCAAATAGAAGAAATTCGATTATGACTTCATTTAATCGTAACTTCGCAAAACGTAATGACGGTAATCCGCATACTCACGCATTTGTGGCATCTCCAGAAATTACTACTGCTTTTGCTATTGCAGGTAGATTAGATTTTAATCCACTTACAGATACAATCACAAATGCAAAAGGTGAGCAAGTTAGATTAGACGAGCCAACTGGTTACGAATTACCAGAAAAAGGTTTTGCAGTGGAAGATGCTGGATATACTGCCCCTGCTGAAGATGGAAGTAGCGTTGTAGTTAGCGTTAAAGAAGATTCAAAAAGATTGCAATTATTATCTCCATTTGCAGAGTGGAATGGCGAAAATTTCGCAGATTTAGTATTATTAATCAAAGCAAAAGGCAAATGTACAACTGACCATATTTCTATGGCTGGTCCTTGGTTAAAATTCCGTGGACATTTGGATAATATTGCTGATAATACTCTTACTGGTGCAATTAACTACTTCAACGAAACAGCCGACACAGTAAAAAGCCAAATCACTGGCGAATACGGTGGAGTTCCTGCTACACAAAGAGCATACAAAGCTGCCGGAATAGGAAGTATTGTAGTTGGTGACGAAAACTATGGTGAAGGTTCATCACGTGAACACGCAGCAATGCAACCGCGTCATTTGGGTATGAAAGTGATTTTAGTAAAATCATTTGCTCGTATTCACGAAACTAACTTGAAAAAACAAGGTATGTTAGCACTTACTTTCACAAACAAAGAAGATTACAATCTAATTCAAGAAGATGATAGATTTGATTTTATTGATTTGAAAGAATTTGCCCCTGGCAAACCAATCACAATAGTTACGAAACACAAAGACGGCTCAAGTGACACAATTATCGCCAACCACACTTACAATGACCAACAAATAGAATGGTTCAGAGCAGGCTCTGCATTAAATCTAATCAAGAAAAGTGTAGTAGCGTAAGATAAGATTTACATTTACTTTTTGGTAGGTCAAGCGTCTCGCTTGACAAAGAAATCCCCTCTAAATCACCCCCACAATGTAGGGGTGACTTGAAGAGAAAAAAGAATTTGGTAGGTTGGATAACTCGTCCAACTCTAAATATTTTATTTTTTATAGTAGAACAGGCATCCTTGCCTGTTCTTTTTTTTGTTTGAATCATAGATTTTAATGATTAAAACAAAAAAAGAGACAAGTTATTGATGTTTGTCTCTTTTTTAAAATTAAGTTTTATGTTTTAATATAAATGTCTAATCAAATCTTTTACCAGATTTGGTATTTTACCATTTTAGCATATTTACTTCATCTACATAAATTGTCTTTTTATTTCTGAATAATGTAAGTACAATTGCCAATCCAACTGCTGCCTCAGCTGCTGCAACTGCCATTATAAAGAATACGAAAATTTGCCCACTCAAATCGCCCATAAAAGACGAAAATGAAACTAAGGTAAGATTAACTGCATTAAGCATTAATTCGATGCTCATAAAGATTATGATTGCATTTCTTCTTGTTAATACTCCAATTGTTCCTATTGTAAATATAACACCTGATAAGATTAAATAATATTCTAAGGGTATGTTTTGAAATTGCATAATTTTTATTCTGATTTTTATTTTTTAATTTTATTTATCTAATTTTATTTATCTAATTTTATTTATCTAATTTTATTTTGATTCAACTATTTGTCTTTTTTTTCCTAAGATTAATGCGCCAATAACCGCAACAATCAAAAGTAAAGAAATCATCTCGAAGGGATAAAGGTATTCTGTAAATAATTTCATTCCAATTTCACCAACAGTGCCATTTTTTAACGCATCTTGTGACATTTCTGTCGTTAGTACTTTATTAGATAATACTATTGCACCAATTTGCAACACAAAAGCAAAACCTAATAGATAAGATACAGATTTTCTTAAATTTAATTTAGTATGTGCAATGGTATCACTACCTTCCTCAATACCAATATTTAGTAACATTATCACAAATATCACCAATACCATAATTGCTCCAGCATATACTAATACTTGCATTATGGCAAGGAATTGAGCTTGTAAAGTGAGATATAATCCACCAAGCATCAAAAAATGCCCAACCAATGACATTGCCGAAACAACTGGATTTTTGCTTGATACTGTTACTATTGCAGTAACTAATGCTAATATAGCAAAAAAACTAAAGAATATGTAGTTTAATTCCATTTTGTTTTTATTTTAATATTTTTTTAACAAATGTTTAATTAAATTTTAATGATTAAATTAGAAATTGGTCACAAAAACATTTTAATATAACTTTTTTCTTTTTACACACTAATATTTAATCAAATATAATAAAATTTATTCAATTTAAGAAAAGTAAAGTTTAATCTTTGTAAATTTACTTAATAAATTAAAAAGACTACCATTATTCTAATGATAGTCTTTTTTTTAGGGAATACATAAGGAGAACAGAAAATTCTATATTTAACTAAAATACCATTATTTAGTTACTATAAATTTAAATTTATCAGCATTTGAATTGTTTTCAATTACTAACCAGTAAACACCACTATTTAAATTATTAGTATTAAATTCCAAAGATTGTGAAATTATATTTCCAGTTAGTAAATTTTCTATAATTACACCATTTGAATTCACAACGTATATTTTTCCATTAATTTGACTATTAATTTGAATATTCAAAATATCTTCATAAGAGTTGATTTTAACAAATTGATTTTCGAAATCATTTTCAGAAACACCACCACCAATTTCAACTTCAACTGTTGCTTCATCTGTAGATAATTGATTGCCACAAGAGCCATCAATTAAACATTTGTATTTACCAGAGTTTGCTAATTGAGCATTTGTAACTTTTAATTTGTTTGTTGTTTCTCCAATAATATTTTCCCCATTTTTTTGCCATTGATACATAACATTACTTCCAGTAGCATTTGTAGATAGTTCAAAACCTTCGCCAACTAATATTTTTGTATTAGCCGTTGGTTGAGTAGTAATTATTGGGTTTGTTAAAACTTTAAAAGATAATTTAGTAGATGTAAGATTATTAGAGCAAGTACCATTTACAACAACATCATAATCGCCAGCTTGTGCAGCAGTAATGTTTGTTAAAATAAGTGTATTAGTAGTTTGTCCAGTAATATTTACACCTTTATGTCTCCATTGATATTTAAGTTCATTTCCAATAGCATCAACTTTCATAGACAGGCTACCACCTTCACATATTGAATCTGTTGGAGCTGTACCTTCAAAAGCAATTCCATTAATTTTTGCAGCAGCAGAAACTTTGAATGGAGTATTTATTACATCATAAGCTCCACTAACATGACTAACATAGATTACATAATCATCGAAAGCAGGTAAATTAGCAGGAATAGTCCACTTGTAACTTTTAGTAGTTACTTTGTCGGATATAATATTTAAGTTCAATTTATCTGACTCTCTATAATATCCAATTGTAAATGGATTTGCAAGATCACCAGCCGACCATACAACATTTATATCTTGTCCAGGGCAATATGTAGCTCCACCAGAGGGAGTAGAAATTGCTAATTCACTATTTATTCTTTTTGTAATAAAACCATCAGTATCACCACCACCAAAAGTTGGTTGAATGGAGTTTTCAGTACCTATGAAGTCTTTAGTTTTAGTAGTACCTACTACAAAATAACTTCCTGATACATCATAAGCAAAATCACCAGAAATATCTTCACCTTTAGTACCTAAATATGTGCAATAACTAACTCCCGTAACAGCATCATCAAATTCCGCAATATAAAAGTCAGTATTACCAATAATTTTATCTACTTCCGCACCAGTGAGAGGTAAATTGTTAGAATTTGTAATACCATATAAAGTTAAAGAATTACTAACAACGTTTCTACGCAATTTAGAAACGTAATCATCACTTCTTCCACCAAAATATGTACTAAACATCAAATCTTGTCTTCTACGGTTATTTACAACCTCAACTAAACCTAATTTCCCTATAAAAGCATCAATACCACCAGCATGTGTGTCTTGTAATGGTACTCGTTTAGGGAATGTTTTAGTAGAATTTGTTTCAGTAGCAGTATGACCTGCAAAGGTGATTTGGCCACCACCATTAGAAACAACTCCAGTGCCAAAATCATCTGCACTACCACCAAAGTATGTAGAACTATAAATTGAGCCACCACCTTTGTTCATTTTAACTATACAAGCATCCCAACCACCATTATTTGCACCTTGGTATGGAGAATCTGGCGACATACCACCAGACGGTATTGGTACTAATGGAATATTTACAGATTTAGTAGCACCTGCCAAGTATATATTATCATTATCATCTACATCAATAGCATTTAATACATCTTCTGCAGTACCGCCATAAAAGTTTGAAAATGCTAAATCAACTCCACTTGAATTAACTTGCAATACAAACCCATCGCCAGCACCTCTATTCGTATTATTTGACAAACCACCAACTTTAGGGAAGTTCGAAGAGAATGTTTGACCAACTAAATAAATAGACCCATTCGGACGTACTAACATATCTTTTACATAATCGTCACCACTACCACCAAGATAACTCATAAATTCTGGTGTGTTATCTGTACTAATGAACTTTGCAAAAAAGCAATCTATTCCACCTGAATTTGTATTTTTTAATGGATTAGAACTAACAGGAAAATCATTTGAATTAGTTGTTCCAGAAATATAAATGTTGTTGGTATTATCTACTCCAACTCCAACGGCTAAATCATTTCCAGCACCACCTATAAATGTTGCATATTCTGGTTTGAAAAATCTTCCATAGTTTTTGTAAATAATCATAAATACATCTTTACCACCATTGATAAGTTTTTGGTAGGCACCAGGTGAAACTGGAAAATCAGATGACTCAGTAGAACCAACTACCACAAATTTATCATCTGAAATTCTCTTAACTGAATTTACTTCATCATTGCCGTTTCCACCTAAATATGACGCATAAATAATTGGGTCTATTATTAATGGTAAGTTTTTGTTATATTCAGCAACTTCAAATTTGAATTGATTATTATAAAATTTGAAAGAACTTGCAATTTCAACTTGCTTGCCATTTACATTCTGAAAAGTTTTCAATTTCCCATTATATAAATTTCCAATATTAGTCATCAATGTTAATTCTTTAGAATTGCTTTCTAATATGCTTGCACCTTCTAATCTAATTTGCAAATTAGATAACTCGCCGCCGGGGTTGATTACAAAATCATATCTTGGAGAACCAGTATCAAAAGACAACGCCAAATCTATATTATCATAAATATTTTTTTGGATAATATTTTTATAAGTTCTAACTCCATAAACCCATTTTGATTGGTCTTGACCAAATATAAAATTCGTTTTGTGTTCACTAATATTTTTAGCTTCTATAATAGGTGAATAACCTTTTGTGAAATTACTATTTAAAAATTCATATTTAATAAATGAACCTTTTTTAGAATATGATACTGCATTTATAGACTCTTTTTTGTAGGCATCTATATACAAACCATCTTTTTTCAAGATTAAATTTACACCATCAGAAAAGCCAACAAACAATATATCATCTGCCCATTGACCTTGATTTTTTACAAAAGTATTGTCAAATACGTTTGTGTTTGAATTTTGTAATATATTTTCATTAGTAAGTTTATCATCAGTATTTTCAAAAGAATAAATGTCTTTTGAGAAAAATAAGAACATAATTACAAGTAGTAATTTTTTTGTCATAAAGCCCCCAGTTAGCTAAAAAAGTTTAAAATTAATATTTTTTTCATCAAAATTTAAGGATATTGTAAAGTTTTTTATGTGTTTTTTTAGGTTTATTTGTAATTTAACAAAAAACTCTTTTTATTTGAGAACAATTTTTTTTATTTATGTTAACAACTTAATCTAATTTTGTAATTACACATCAAATCATCTTTGGTTACAAAGACATAAATAATTTATTTAATGTTATTAAACTTATTGACTTTTTCTACAAATTTATTATTTAAAATGCAATTTTAGGAATGATTTTTAAAATTTTGTTTAATTTAATACGTAATTTAACAAATAAAATAACAATTTATACTGAAATCTAAATTGCTTCAAAATTTAGTATAAAATAAATCATAAAATCCTAAAAAATAATATGACAATTAAATTTAAACTTTTAATAAAATTAATAATTTTATCGATACTAATTACTATTAGTAATTACAACCTATCATTCTCTAATTTTAATGGTTATGTATTAAAATTTAAAGAAAATAGCCAATTAAATGACAATAATAATCTAAATACATTTCTGAAAAGCAAAAAATTAGATAATAAACTGCTTCTTCAAAAATCATTTAAGTTTGATAAAATAACAAATTCCAAAATAAACACAATTCAATCTAAAAATGCCAAATTTTATTTGAATGATTTAAATAGATTTTATGATTTGAAGTTAAATATTGGAAAATCAAAAGATTTAAATACAGAATATTTAAACACAGAAGATATAAATTCATTTTTAGAACAATCTGGACTTAAAAGCGAAATAGAATATATTTCGCCAAATTACATTTATCAAATAGACAATAATATTGAAAGCGACATATCAAATGACTCGCTTTCTGGCTCTCAATGGGCTTTGGAGCAATTTAAAGCAAAAAGTGTTTGGGATATTGCCACTGGTTTGGGTATAAAAATTGGAGTGATTGATACAGGGATAGATTGGGAACATAATGATTTAAAAAATCAACTATGGCTGAATAATTTAGAGGACATAAACAAAAATGGGAAATTTGACCCATGGTCTGTAAATGAAAAAAGAAATGAAATTAGCGGTGATATAGATGGAATAGATAATGACAAAAATGGCTATATTGATGATGTAATTGGGTATGATTTTGTTGACCAAAGTACATTTAACCCAGGCGATTATTTAGACCACGACCCGTTCCCTTTTGATGAGCAAGGACACGGAACAAATATTTCGAGCGTAATGGTTGCCGAAAAGGACAACAAAACAGGCATTGCTGGATTTTCTTATAATTCTAAAGTAATTACTGCAAGAGCATTTGACGCCCTTGGTAGTGGTGAATCAGATGATATTGCCTCTGCAATAGTTTATTGTGCAATTAATGGTGCTAAAGTATTAAATCTATCTTTTGGAGAAAGATTTAAATCACCAATAATAGAATCTGCTATAAAATTTGCTGCTAAAATGGGCTGTGTTATGGTTTCATCTTCTGGAAATAACAATTGGTGGTTCGAACATTATCCATCTGATTTTCAAGAAATAATTTCGGTTGGTGCTTCTAATGACAGAAAAATCAGAGAAAGTAGTATTTCTAATTATGGCTCATTTGTAGATGTATTAGCTCCAGGGAGTAATATAACTGTTGCATCTCCAAACAACACTTATAAAACTTCAAGAGGCACTTCACTTTCTTCTCCTTTTGTTGCATCATTGGCTGCTATGTTATTAGAGCTAAAACAGGAATTAACTTCTGATGAAATATTGAATATAATCCAAAGAAATGCTGATGACATTGGAGAAAACGGCTGGGATTATATGAATAGTGCTGGGATTATAAATCCATTAAAAACATTAAATAACATTGTAAAAGGTGAACTTAGATTTTTGGTGAATTCTAATGAATTATATATTGATAAAAATGCTCAAAAAACATTAAATTTGAATGCTAATATAATCGACCCATTATTAGAAAATTATCAAATACTAATTGCTACAGGTCTTTTCCCATTAGAAAAAGATTTTACTGTTTTAGATTCTGGCAATACTCAGATTTTTAACCAAAAAGTATTAGAATTAGATTTGACTAAACTAAAAGACACTTTATATACAATCGCAATTAAAGTTAATAGAAAAAACAAAACTTCTCTACAATCGAGAATAAAATTAAATGTAACCTCTGCATTTTCAAGATTACAAATAACAAATTATAAAATTGGAACACTTCTAAAAGACCAAAAGAGAGAAGTAATTTTTGATATTTATACCAATCAAAGTTCGTATCTAAATGTAAAGTACAAAAAAACTAAGGATACAGTTTATAAATCTATAGCGAATTATGAGAAATTTACAAGAAATCATAATTTATTAGCCGAAGATTTATTTGAACCAAATATTAATTATGATATTCAAATTAATGTATTTAATAGTAACTATTCAGATTATAGAACAGGTAATAATTTTCAAACTATAAATACAATCTTTAAACTTGATAAAAATTCTGCATTACCTCTAGATTGGGAAATGAAAAATTATTCTCTGCCGCCTTCATTTATCAATCCAGCGGTGATTAATGATACTGATAATAATAGCGAAATTGTTTATTTTGTGGCAAATGAATTAGATAATGGTAGCCAATTCGGAAAATTATTTTTGTATCAATTTGACAAAAATGCTCAAAGTGGTAAACAAATTTCAAAATTGGATTCACTAAATGAAATTTGGATTAATATAAGTGTAGGTAGAGTTAATGGAGAAACTTTAGTATTAACCAATGCAGATTTCAAAACCAGATTATTTAAAATTGATATTACAAACAAAAAATTTAATCAAACTCCTATGTACAAAAACTCGCCATTATCTAAAGAATGGGGAGCGAAAATGATAGATTTTGATGCAGATGGTAATGATGAGATGTTATGTTATAATGATACTTCATTTGTGCTTTATAAATATACTAATAATAAATTTGAGGTTCTTACTACCACACCTACTTTAAAAAGAGAAATAACAACTTCGCAAGGCACAAAAGTAGTAAGTAGATATTTGGCAATAAAGCCAGTATTTACTTCTGGTAGTTTTATCAGCGAGCAAGATTTGATTTTTGAAATGGAAGGGGATATTATTATATGTGAATTTAAAAACAATGAATTTATATTATCAAGTACGTTATCATATTTGAAAGAAACTGGCAAAAGTTTATTTCAAATGGAATTAATCAAAAATGATGATATTTTAAAAAATAATTTAGCAATACTAACATCAAATGATGCTGATTTTAATACACAAACTCAAGTGCAAAATAATATTTGGAGTTTAGAATTATTAAAATTATCAACTAATACAAATGAATTTAAAGAGTTAATTCCAATATGGCAAGAGAGATTTTATGGTGTTCGAGATGGCTTTGTTGGCTCTCTAGGTTTTTCATACAAAAATTCACTAAATAGATTTGACACTGATAATGATTCAAATCAAGATATTATTCTTTGTATTACTCCAAATATGTATATTTTTAATAATTTAGAAACGAATAATTTAAATAACTTAGATAAAAATATTGGCTGGTCTTCTGGTGTTTTTTCTAATTCTACAATGTTTTATTATTTTGATAAAAATGGCAAAAAAGAACTTGGAGTAAACTTTTTTAGTGGCACAAGATTTTTGGAACTAAAAAACTACTCAGATAGCGACTCACTTCCAAGAGCAGTGAGTGGATTTAAAGGTTACCCGTTGAATGAAAGTCAAGCATATTTAGAGTGGGATTTGGTTTCATCAAACAAAGAAATTATTTATGAGATTTTTAATATTGTTAATTTTAATACTGGTGAATTAGAAAAAGTTGCTGAAACAAATTCTAATGTAAATAATATAACTTTGGAAAATTTAACACCAAATAAATTATACAATTTTACAATTAGAGCTTTTGATAAAAGCTTAACATCAGAAATCAAATATGGCTCATATTCAATTCCAGTGATAGTGGACATTTATCCGCATAAGCAAATTACTGCAACTTCCGTGGAAGCAATAGATAGTTTTCAAGTTATTGTCAATTTTAGCGGCAAGTTACCAAAAAACTTCATTCAAACCGAATATTTCAAAATTATTGATAAATCAAACCAAGATACATTAAAAAATAATATCACATCTGCTTTGGTGCTTAATGATACATCTATAGTATTACGTTTGCAAAAGTCATTATTACATTCTTCTTTAAGTATTGCAAATTATGAAATAAGTATTGCAAGTTTTAGAGATTTTTATCGTACCCCAACTTTAGCCAATTCATTAAATTTTGAATATAAAAGCTTAAATCAAAATTTCGTATTTATGAAAAATTTAGAGATACTTGATGACAAAATAAGAATAGAATTTAGTGAGGATTTTGATGCAAATAGTATTGATTTAAGTTATTTTAGTTTGGCTCCACAAGGTCTGATAATTAATTTATTTAAAGATACCGAAAAAAGTAATTCTATAATTTTTGAGATTTCAAATGATGTGTTCAAAAATGCAAAAGGTATAATTTATACAATTACATGCAATAATTTAGTTTCAAATAATGGAAATAAAATTACTATTGGTGCTGGTTCATCAATGTCGTTTGTACTTAGACAAGATAACTTAAATGACCCATTTATTTTGCCAAACCCAGTAAGATTAAACATACATAATGAATTAACTATCTCAAATTTGACTAAAACTGCAACAATAGAAATATTTGATATTTTCGGAAATAGAATAGCATTACTAAATGAAAATGACGGAGACGGAGGTTACTCTTGGGATTTGACAAATGATAACAAACAAAAAATCCAAGCCGGAGTTTATTTATACAAAATCACTGGTTATAATGATAAAGGCGAATTTTATGAGTCAGAATTATCTAAATTTATGGTAAAGGACTAATTTTACATTGATTAATTGTGAATTTGGTTGATATATATTATTAGTTTGACTTAATTTAAAATAAACTAAGTCAAAAAGCGTGAAAGTCTAATTACATCACAAAAAAATTAAAAAAGTTAAGTTTAAATGAATTTTATAAATCCATTTTATTTATTTGCATTATCCGCTGCTTCGATACCTATAATAATACACTTATTAAATCTAAGAAAGCAAAAGAAAATTGAGTTTTCTACTCTGTTTTTTTTGAAGGAAATGCAAAAAACTAAAATCCGCAACATTAAAATCAAAAAATGGTTGCTGCTTTTGATTCGTACACTTATGATTATAAGTGTGGTATTTGCATTTTCTCGCCCTACGATTAAAAGTGTAATCCCGGGCTTTTCATTAGAAAGTAGAAAAAGCCATATAATTATGGTGGATAACTCTTATAGTATGGAATACAAAGACGAAAATGGAAATAGATTAGAACAGGCAAAAAGCATTGCAATGGATATACTTAAAGGAATAAAAACCGAAGAAGAGGTTTGTGTAATTCCAATTTCAAATTACAATGGTAAAAATCTATATTTTAGCAGAGATAAGGATAAATTAGAAGAGTATATCAAACAAATTAAATTAGAAAATTTCAATTCTGAATTTACTCAGCCCCTAACCGAGGCAATCAAAATGAGTAATTCATCTAATTATCCGAACAAAGTAATATATGTAATTTCAGATATGCCAAAATCATATTTTGAGTTTTATGCTACTTCAGTGGATAATTATGAATTTCCTGCAAATGCAAAAATAGATGACAATACAGGTATGGTTTTTATACCAATCAAAAATAAAGATGAAAATATAGGCAATATTTCTATAGATTCGATTAATGTAAATAATACTATAATGCAGATTGGCTCTCCATTTAGCGTAGATGTGGTGGTAACAAATCACTCAAAAAGAAAAGTAAATGACGTAATTCTGAATCTATATCTAAACGAAGAAAGAGTAGCTCAAAGAAAATTTAATTTATCTCAAAAAGCAAGTGAAAAAGTAATCATTGGTTCGGTATTCAAAGTTGCTGGGGTTCAAAATCTTAAAGTTGAAATTGAAAATGATGCTTTAGATTTTGATAATTATAGATATTTTAATATTAAATTGCCTAATCAGCCCAAAGTATTGATAATTGGCGATAAAGTCAAGCAGAAATATCTAAACTTAGCATTGGGTGGAAATGATTTAGCAAATATTAATAATAATGATAAATTAGTGGACTTAAGTATTGTAGCACCAAACCAAATAGGCACAGTAGATTTGGAAGAATTTGATGTATTAATATTAGGTAACGGACCTTATCAAAAGAACGATATTTCAAAAATAACTTCAATGATTAGAAATGGTAAAAGTGCTATTTTATTTTCAGAAATTATAGAAAGTGAATATTATGATTATACAGCAGGATATACTTCTAATAATTCATTTATGGATGTAGTTTTCGATTTACAATTAGAAATAGATGGCTTGGAAAAAGTGCCTACTGACAATAATGTGTCATTTACAGATTTCAACCGTGAACATTCGATGTTTAATGGGTTATTTATAGAGAATACCAATCAAAAATTAGAATTAGAAAGTCCAAAAATAACAGACTATAATCCAATAATAAGTAATAATCATTTGATTTATATTGGTAGCAGTGGATTTTTATCTGAAGTTACAGTTGGCAAAGGAAAGGTATTGTATTATAGTATAGGCAATGAAACTTTTTGGAGTAATTTCCCATTTACAAGTTTGTACCCTGCACTGATGTACAGAAGCGTAATATATTTATCAAGTACTGAGCAATCAAATAAAGAATTTAATTCACCAAAATCAGTTCATTATTTAGATGGAAGAGAAATTTTAGACATTAAACTTAAAATTATTGGTCCAGATAAATCCGAAAATTATCCTGAAACAAATGTATTGGGTAATTCTGTGTTTTTTGATTTGAATGAATTCAAAAAGCCAGGTAATTACCAAATTTATAATAGCAATAAATTAATAGATGCATTTGAAATTAATATTCCACCCAATGAATCATATTTTTATGACAAAATAGAGAAAGAATATATTTCTGATTATTTAGAATATTATTTCGAAAAAGAAATTCCATTTGAAATGATTGAAAACAAAGATAATATAAATGCTCAAATTACTATCACACAAATGGGTTCTGAACTTTGGAAACTATTTGTTATAATTACACTAATTTTGGCTGTTCTTGAGATGTTAATCCAAAAATATTATTCAAAGCCAACTAATGATTAATAAGTATTGGTATTTTAATCAAAAAGAATTCAAAATACTATTTTACAAATAATTTTTTTATTTGCAAATTCAATTATATATTTGCAGATTAAGTGTTTGTTAAAACTAAAAAAACAATTTAAACGTTATTATTCTAATGTTTATCTGAATTTAAAATAGTTTTAATATTTTTTTTAATATATTTTGATGATTTATTACCAAATAAACATATTATTTTCATTCATTTTTCCAAATAAGGACTTCTTACAAGATGAAATTATCTGAATTTAAGTACACATTACCCAAACAAAACATCGCTAAATTCCCTGCAGAACCTAGAGACGCAGCAAGATTGATGGTTATAGACAAAAGTACCGGTGATTCACAAGACAAAGCTTTTTCTGATATTTTGGGTATGTTCAAAAAAGGCGATTGCCTTGTACTTAATGAAACTAAGGTATTTCCAGCAAGATTATTTGGAAAAAAAGAAAAAACAAATGCAACTATCGAAGTAATGCTACTAAGAGAACTAAAGGCAGAAGAGAGAATTTGGGACGTATTAGTAGAGCCAGCTCGTAAAGTTAGAATTGGTAACAAAATCTATTTTGATAATAACAGATTTTATTGCGAAGTAATTGACAATACTACTTCACGTGGAAGAACGGTAAGATTTAGCTACGAAGGTAATTTATTTGATGTAATCGAAAGAATTGGCGAAATGCCATTGCCTGAATATATCAAACGTGAGCCAAATGACCAAGATAAGCTAACATATCAAACTGTATTCTCTAATCCGAATTTGTTAGCCTCAATAGCTCCTCCAACTGCTGGATTGCACTTTACAGAAGAATTGTTGAAAGCAATTGAAGATAAAGGTGTTAAAATTGCAAGAGTAACATTACATATCGGACAAGGTATTTTTGAAAATATTGAAGTTGAAGATTTGACTAAACACAGAATGTATTCTGAATACTTCGAAATTTCGAGAGAAAGTGCAGAAATAATCAATAAGTCTTTAAAAGCAAAAAAAGACGTTTACGCGGTTGGTACAAGCGTTGTTAGAGCATTAGAATCATCTGTACTAACTACTGGAGCAGTAAAACCAAATAAAGGTTGGACAGATAAATTTATTTATCCATCTTATGATTTCAAAATTACAACAAAATTTATTACAAATTTCCATCCGCCAGCCTCACCTTCATTATTAGTGTCGGCTGCATTTGCTGGAAAAGAAAATATATTCAAAGCATACAAAAAAGCTTTAAAACACGAATATAGATTTTTAGCGTATGGTGATGCAATATTGATTGGGTAGTATTTTTTTTTAATATTAAATTTAAAAAAAAGGTTTAGATTAATTTCTAAACCTTTTTTTATTCTGTACCATAATAATACTGATTACTATAATTGCCTTGATTAAACGAAAAGAATGAACAGGCAAGGGTGCATATTTTACTGCAATAATATCATTCTTCTAAAATCTTCTTTCTAATATAATTGCTTTGGCTAATATTTTTTTGAAGTTGATTAAAGGGATTTCTACTGCTCCAAGCGTCTCCGTAAAATCATTAATATACTGCGAATCTAATAGAATAAACTCTTTAGTTCGCAAATTCTCAATCAATTTATAAAATGCAAATTTAGAGGCATCGGTTTTGGTGCTAAACATAGACTCACCAAAGAATGCTCCGCCTATCGTTAGCCCATACAAACCTCCCACCAATTGTCCCTCGTAGTAAGTCTCTACCGAGTGTGCAAACCCCAATCTATGCAATTCTGTGTATGCTCCTACCATCTTTTCGATTATCCAAGTTTCGTCTCTATCGGCACATTTTCGCATTACGGTTTCAAACTGAGTATCGTACTTCACTTCATACTCAAACTTTGCTATACTTCGCTTCAAACTACGTGACATTGGCTTCGGATTATTTATATCAATTACAGCCCTTGGGTCGGGGCAATGCCATAGAACTGCATTATATAATTCCTCATACATTGGGAAATATCCTTTGGAATATGCGTCAATTATAAAATTTGGTTCTAAATATTCAGTTCCTTCTATCGCAGTTTTATTTGTATCTTCTAAGTAGTGTGCATCATTAAAATTTATCTCTTTATTTTCCATTTTTATTTTAAATTCTAAATTTATCAATAGAACTTATACAAGTTCATAAAATTCTTATTATTTTGCAATTAGATTTATAATCAAATCTAAAAAATAAACGCATAACTATTATTAGAATTGTATTTCACGTCATATTCTATAATTTTCTTTATTATTAACTTTTACTACTAAATCTGCTATGAATAATCAAAACCAACAAAATAACCGCAATCTTAATTATATTTTACCCTTTTTAGTATTTTGTACCACTTTTCTGATGTATTACCTTACTCTTGCCCCAGATGTAATGTTTACCGATAGTGGCGAATTGGCTGCTGCGGCTAATACTTTGGGAATTACTCACCCAACGGGCTATCCATTATTTACTTTGCTTGGATATATTTGGTCGCATTTGCCAATTGGCGGCTCGGTGATTTTTAAAATGAATATGTTCTCGGCATATTGGGCTTCACTTTCTTCGGTTATGATGTATTTGATTGCAAAGTTGATAATTGATAATTATGAGTTGTTATTACCAAAATCTACCATTAGCTCTAAATCTAAAATTTCAGAACAAAACACTTCTAACTCTAAAGCCAAAAAGAAAAAAGCATATTCGCATATTAATTCAAATATTTCCGAAAATAAAGATATTAATGACGAAAATGAACTTGATAAAAATCTATCATTAGACTTTAAAAATGAAACCAAAACAGAGAAGATCTTTGCACCAATAATATTAAGTTTGATTTATGGCTTTTCTACTACACTTTGGGGGCAGTCTGTTGCGGTGGAAGTCTATTCTTTGCATATTTTTATGCTTAGTTTGATTGCATTGTTATCATTAAAACTTTATATATCTCAAACTACAAATCCAAACTCATCAGGTAAAAAATATTCAAAAAAAATCTTTGTAATTATGCTTTTGTTAGGTTTGAGTTTTGCCAATCACTTAACTACAATTCTGATTGTTCCTGGACTTTTGTACTTTTATTTTGCTTTAATTAATAATAAAACAAGTTTTAAAACTAAACTTCAGCAATTGCCGATTTATATGTTACCTTTGATTATTGGGGCATCACTTTATTTATTACCTGTATTCAGAAGTATGGGCAATCCCACTTTTGATTGGGGTGCTGTGAGCGACTCATGGGCTAAATTCACCTATCACATTCTTGGCAAACAATACCAAGTTTGGATGTTCGCCGACTCGGCTTCTTTTTGGAGTAATTTGGGGAAATTCCTGAAATTATTACCTTATCAACTTGGTATATTTGGATTGTATTTTTTGGTGATTGGATTTTTTCAATTATTGAAATCAAATAAAAAACTCTTTATTTTTATCATTATCAATTTATTTGCGAGTTTGATTTATGTTAGTGGTTATGGGATTCATGATATTGATGCATACTTTTTAACACCACTTTTGCCGATATTTATATTGTTTTTTATAGGTGTGATTTATAAGTTTAATGCTATTATTTCAATCAAAAAAAGTGCTTATTCAATTCAATTATTCTCATTACTATTGTCTGTAATATGGCTCATAAATATGGGATATAATCGTAAAATTAATGATGAAAGTGATAATTATTTGGTTAAAAATTACACTGAAAATGTGGTGAATAATTTGGAGCCAAATGCGATAATCATCTCTGCTCAGTGGGATTATTTTGTATCTGCATTTTGGTATATGAATAAAATTGAAAACTACCGCAAAGATGTTGTACTTATCGAAAAAGAGCTTTTGCGTAGAACTTGGTATTATAAACAACTCAAAACATGGTATCCAGAAGTGTATAAAAAATCTCAAAATGAGATAGAAGCATTTTTAGTGGATTTGGAGAAGTTTGAGCAAAATTTGCCTTATGATGCGATGGCTATTCAAACAAATTATATCAAATTACTAAATTCATTTATAGATAAAAATATAGATAATCGCCCAATTTATATGACAAATGATGTGCTATTCAGCGAAAATAATGAAATTGGCAAGGGTAAACACCTTGTCCCTGTTGGATTTGCACTAAAAGTAGAAAAAGAGAACAAAAACCAAAGTTACATCAGCAAAATAAACCTAAAGCCTACAATTGAGTTTTATGAGAATGAAAAGTCTGATGGTTTTATCAATTTTATGAAAGAACTAAAGTTTATAGATAAACATTTGGAAGATGGTATTAAAGAAACAAATATATCAAATCTAACATCAATAATTAGATATAACAACTTTATCCAAAACGCCCAAGAAAGAGACAAAGCAGTAGATTTATTACAAAAATTAGATCCACAAAACGCAGAATTGAGTAATTATAGGAAATAATGTAATTAGTATATAATTACTAAGCTTGACAAAGCACTGGTACAAAATTAAAAATTTTAGATTTCCTCCTCAACTAAAAAAAAATAGGATTTTAAATAAATGATAGATTTACAAAAGATATATAATGAATTTATTAATTTTAAAAATGAATTTGAATTAAATAATAATCGAATAAACTTCTTTTTATTTAAATATTTTGATAAAATTGAAAAAAAAGATCAATTTGATGATAAAGAAATACGATTTTTTAAAGATTTTATATTCTATTATTACACAAATTACTACTATATTAGCTATTTGACTTCAAAAGTTTTAAGGACATTTATATTTGCTGAAAA
>JBEICW010000010.1:0-18862 GCA_040383785.1 Ignavibacteria bacterium
GTAATACCAACAATCAACTCATCTAATCCAAGATTATAGAGTGTTTCGGTAGTTTCTTCGGTCAAGCAAACAATCCGTTTATAAGGTCTGATTTTGTACATATTATTTTAATGTTTAAAAATTTATATTTCAAACGTTTTATTTAGTTTTTGATTTTATTAAAACAAAAAAGAGCCATTTCCCTTTGCCAGAAAAATGACTCTTTCAAATTAACCATTAATCATTAACCATTGATTCTTATCTAATCAATTTCATTTGCTTAGCTTCGTAAAGCAATTCATCTCTAAAATCTGGGTGAGCAAGTGAAATCATAATCTCGGCTCTTTCCTTTAGGTTTTTGCCTTTTAGATTTGCTACACCATACTCAGTTGCCAAATAATGTACGTCAGCTCTTGGAACAGTAACAACCGTACCGGCATCTAATCGAGCTACAACCCTTGAGATTGAGTTGTTTTTAGTAGCACTTACAAAAGCAATAATAGACATACCACCTTTGGAATTAAATGCACCACGAACATAATCTAATTGTCCGCCTGTAGCACTATATTGACTACCGTTCAGGTATTCGCTATTACATTGACCAAATAAATCTACTTGCAATGTGCCATTTATTGAAACCATTTTATGTTGTTTCTCAATGATTTTTGGGTCATTAAGCAATGAAACTGGATAACTTTCTACAGATTGATTGTTATTAATAAAATCGTAAAGTTCTTTATTTCCCTGTGCAAATGTAAAAGTATGTTTTCTTGGGTGAATAGTTTTGTATTTACCAGTTGCTGCACCTGCTTCTATCAATTGTATCATTTCTGGACAAAATACTTCTGTATGAATACCCAAATTTTTATGATTTACCAATTTATGAGCAACAGCACTTGGAATAGAGCCAACACCTAATTGAATAGTAGCACCATTTGGAATCATTTCAGCTAATTTATCGCCAATAATTTCAGACATTGGGTCAGCTTTATGTGGCAAAAAGTCCAATAGTTCGCTATCATTTTCTACAATTGCATCAACATCTCTAATATGTAAAATTGAATCACCAAATACTCTTGGCATATTGGGATTAACTTCTACAATCAACTTTTTAGCTTTACGAGCAGCCAAAGTTATATAGTCATTAGAAACTCCAAAAGTAAAAAAGCCGTGTTCATCCATCGGTGAAACAGTAATCAAAGCGACATTAATATCAATAAATTCACTTGCAAATCGCGGCACTTGATAAAATTCATTCGGTACAAAGTGCGATAGTCCTTCACGTATTCTATCTCTATCAAAACCCGAAGCAAACATAGAATTTACGTTAATTTTTTCGATTACATCATCTGCTAAGTATGAATTTCTTGCGTGTTGAAGTGGAATCATTGTATAAACACTCGTATCTACCAAATTTCCAGTTCTTACTCTATCAGCATAGGCGTTAAGTAGTTTTTGGGGTTCAGCTACACACATACTGTGGATTATCACATCACCATTTTCTAACATTTCGAGAGCTTTATCAGCAGTAGTCAATTTTTTATTGTACTCTAATTGGTATTTATTCATAAATCAAAAATAAGTGAAAGGAAAAGATTACATTCTTAAAAAGAAAAATAAATATTGTTAATTTTACTAATTCTAAAATAATACAATCTAATTGAATTATTGCGATAGTTTCTTGCAAAAATATATATCTATAATCAAAATGTTTTTATTTCAAGAAATGAAATTTGTAATTCTATTTGAATCAATAAAATTGGTATTAAAATAATTATTTTCATTTATATATAATTCTAATGCTTGTCTAATTGTTTTATAATTATTGGTCGAAGGCATTGACTTTTCTTCGAAAACATTTTTTCGAAGATTTTATTTTCGAGAATTTCTTGTGATTTCTAAACAAACAAAACCAATTCACGTTATTAAAGCTGATAACTCCTCTTTTGCAGTATATTTGAATTGTCAATTTCTATTAATATTATCTAAATTTTTTTTAACAATTTATATTTCACCTAATACCCAATATTTTCCTTATTTTTGCATTAAGTTATTCTTACTTTATTAAATTTAAAATTGATGAATAAATTAAAATTAATTGCTATCAATCTTGTTGTTTTTATTATTTTGTGGGTGATTATTGAATTTATCTCTGCACGAATTTATAGCAATCTGCCTGGGGAATTTAATAATGGTATAAACATTATTGAACGAAATTTGGGTCATAAGTTTAATGATACAAAACAATCAATAATTTCACATCCATATATGCTGTACGTAAATAACCCAGGGCATATCGATAGTATTGTGCAAAATAATTCGCTAGGTTATAGAGGCGAGGAGTTTAGCCCAAAAAAGGATAGCAATACTTTTAGGATTTTGACTCTTGGCGGCTCTACGACTTATGGCTATTTGAATAAAAATCCAAAAACTACGTGGTCGGCACTTTTAGAAAAAAAACTTAATGAATATATTAAGAGTATAAACCCTGATAGTATTAATACCTATTTGAAAGTAGAAGTAATTAATGCTGGGTTGAATTATGGAACTTCTGCCGAGTTATTGGCTGGATATATGTTTAGACACCGCTATTTGTCCCCAGATTTAGTGATATTTCACGAGGGAGGTAATGATGTGTCTCCGACTGTTTATCCCGACTACAGCCCCGAATACACGCATCTTCGTGCAAGTGGAAACACAATCAAGTTGCGTTCTGGCGAAAAAATCTTGATTAAGTCTAATTTCTTTAAATTGCTATTTTGTTTGTGGCTGAATAATACTTCAACGGTTTATACTCCATATCCATATAGTTTTTTCAAGTTAGACGCAAAAGAAGTGAAGCAGCGAGTTCATAATGATTCTAATTATATTGGATTTGAGAGAAATGTGGATTTATTGGTCAAAAATGTAATTTCGGATAATAGTGAAATTGTTTTGATGGGATTTTTAAATTCATCAAATAAAAAAATCGGAGAAACTCGTCCTAATTTTAAACATATTGTAGAAGAAATTGTATTTGCTACCAATAAAAATAATTCTATTTTGTCTAAAATAGCAGAAAAATACAAAATTGATTATATTAATTTAGATAAGAATAATTTTCCTGATGAACTTTTTATCGATAATTGCCATTTGATTGAAAAGGGCGAAGATTTAAAAGCTCAAGCGGTTTTTGAAGTTATCAAAAAGAGAATTAAATAAATTATAATAAGAAAAAACTTAGGTCATATATGTTTGAAATGTTAAAGGATATGTTTGGTTTTATATCTGATCGAAAAAAATATTGGTTAGCACCTGTTATCATTATATTGCTACTTTTAGGTGTATTGATCGTTGTAGGTGGTGGAAGTGCATTAGCACCATTTATTTATTCTTTATTTTAACTAATGTTAAGTAAAAATCAAAAACATGCTACAAAAACCTAAAAATAATTCCCAAACAATATTAGTAATCACAATTGGATTTCTTATAATTTATATGATTAATGAAAATAATATATTTCTATATATTTCATTAGTTGTTGGGATTATTGGGATTGTGTCTGGATTTCTTACAAGCAAAATAGTTTGGGTTTGGGATAAAATTACGTGGCTACTTAGCAAAATTATGCCTAATGTATTGCTTACGATAGTTTTTTATCTTTTATTGTTCCCAGTAGCAATATTATCAAGGATTTTTGGCAATTATGATGTTCTGTCACTGAAAAATAACAAGCCAACTTTATTTAAAGGTACCAATAAGTCATTTACGAAAGCGCATTTTGAAAAACCTTGGTAGAGGATTGATTAGTAATAAATTATTTATCAGAATATCTTTTCAAAAACGATAGCTCTTCATTAGATATTTGGTCTTTTCCGATTAAATTAATTCTATCCAAAATTTCATCAACTTTCTCTTCATCAGTTAGATTTTCATCAAATAAAAAATAAATCATTTGCTCATCAAAACCTAAATCTTCTCGTTTTAGCTTTTTGCTTTTTAGAAATTTATTTTCAGATTCAATTACTGCAGGAGCTAACTCTTCAATAATTTCATTATCAAAATTCAAACCGAAATTAGCATCTTGATTAATTCTTTCATTTGAATTAATCTCATTCTCTGCGTTAAAAATCTTTTTATGAGATAAAAATGATGTTATAAGTGCAAATGTTATTGCTGTAAGTGATGGAAATAAGTTGTAATTAGCATCAAAAGTAAAAAGCGACAACTCTTTGATTAACCATAGGCTCAACATAGATGCCAGAAAATGGAAATATGTAAGTTTATTGATTTTGATATAAGAAGTTAATTTACTTTTAGAATTGGCATATTCCAAAAAGAATTGATTATCTTTTCCAAGTGGGTAATATCTATCACTTTTTTTGATAAAAGATAGTAAAAATAGCGAAAATAAGAAAAAAGAATCTAATCCAGAGGTAGAAATACTTTCTTGTACAGTAGCTGCAGTGAAAGTAAGTCCATACATTAGTGAATAGAACAAAAACAGAATAAATAAACTGCCCTTGCTTACCAACTTTTCTAACTTAATAAATACATAAACGCCAATGGTTGATATAAATATTAAGTTAGTTAAATTATTTGTAACATAAGGGTACAAAAATAATCGCCAATATTCTTTGCCGTATATTGTAAATCCAGAATTTAATGAGATTAAATTGCTGAAATTAACAATATTCAAGAAGTCAAGTACTGATAAAGTAAAAAACAATATTAATAATAACTTAGTAGTTAAATATTTAAAAGTAATATTTTTTATTGGCAAATTGGGCATTTGTTTATTTATAGCAACACATATAAGTATAGCAATTAGTAATTATAATTTGAAATGGTAATTAGTTCAAATTATCAATAATTGCATTTACTTGGTTAATATCTACATTTTCGTAAAAATCTTCATTCACAACAATCATCGGCGCACCACCGCAAGCTCCCATACATTCAACTTCCTCTAATGAGAATTTGAAATCAGCACTTGCTTGATTGTGTTTTAGATTTAATTTATTAGAAACGTAATCGTAAATTTCATCGCCTTTTTTTAGCATACAAGATACATTAGTACAAACTTGGATATGATATTTACCCATTGGTTTTTTGAAATACATAGTGTAGAAAGTTGCCACACCATATACGTGAGAATACGGCAAATCTAAAAGATTGCCCACATACTCCATAACTTCTTTAGATAAGTATCCAAATTTCTTTTGTGCCATCCATAAAATTGGCATTATCGCAGCTTTTTTTTCTGGATATTTAGCAATATGTACGTTTATTTCGTTTAATTCTTCTTCGTTAAATAAAATTTCCATTTATTTCCTTGTAATTTGACTTTTTACATTTACAAATTTAACAAATAATTTGCAAAATTTATTTATTAAATTTTAAAGTCTATAATTTCAAATCAACATTTTTATTTATATAATAAAAGTTCAAGTAAGAAAAAAGTTAATAAATAATGCAAAATTTATCAAAAATAGATTAAAATCAATAAATATCTAAGACATTCTTTTGATAAAAAGATTTAAGGAAACCCAATGTTTTAGAGTAATTAGCAACTTATGAGCGTTAGAAACTCTAATTTTTTTGCCGTAAACATTATATTGATTAAGCTCTATTTTTTCTAGTAATCTATAATAAATTGCATCCATAATTTCTGCAGAAATTATATTCTGTCTTTCGTCAGAACGCAATAATGCACGAGCTTTGTGATAATATTCTCTATTTCGTTTTGTCTCGAATTGCATCAAATTTATAAAATTGTCATTATACTTTTCATCAAAAATATCTTGCTCACTATAATTAAATCTTTCCAAATCCTCTTGTGGCAGATAAATATAATTTTTTAGTTTATCTACCTTTATATCACGCAAAATATTTGTTAATTGAAGGGCATAACCCAAATTAATCGCATAATTTTTGGTTTCTTCGTGTTTGTAGCCAAATATTTCAATTGTGATTAGCCCCACCACACTCGCCACTGTATAACAATAATCTTTTAATTCATCAAAAGTTTCGTAACGATTTTTTACCAAATCGGTTCTAACTCCATCAATCAAGGTCAAAAAATACTCTTTTGGAATTAAAAATCTATCAATAACTTTGCTAAATGGACTTAAAATAGGGCTTGTAAGTCTATGGGTATAAAGCTTTTCAATTTCACTTTCCCACCAGCCAAGGCGTACTAACTTTTTATTTAGCACTTCTTGGGAGTTATTAGGCGTTCCATCTACAATATCATCAATATAACTACAAAAAGCATAAATAGTATTAATAGCATCTCTCTCTTCATTTGGCAATAAAGAGAACGAATAAGCAAAGTTAGACTTAGGAGGCTTGATTATAGTATTCACATCATAAGTATTTTCGTAACTTGCTAAGTTATCATAAGTTAAGCTATTCATTTGTTTTTGTGTAATTGAGCAATTAATTTATATTTGAAATAATTTGCAATAGATTTTCTAAAGACGTAAATCAAATCTTTTTTAGTTAGTTTGGGTCTAAAATTAATTATATCCTCGTTTAAATCTTGAACTTTACTAAAAGTTCTATACCCAGAATAATAAATTAACAATAACTCAAAACTTAACCTTTTATTATCTATAAAGTTAAACAAATCTTTTGAATTTTCAAAAAAGTATTCTGTTTTTTTATAAATATCTTTTAGAATTAACTCTTTTTTCGCATTATTTAGGTCAGAATAGTAAAATTTCTCTAAATTTGAGTTATATTTATTTAAAATATCATTGCTAATATAAAATCTGTTATTTACTTTATCCCTACTAAAATCTTGCCAAAAGTTTACTAATTGAAGTGCTGTACAAAGTGCATTTGATTTTTCTATTACTAAATTATATCTATTTTGATTACTTGGATTATATTTATTAATTTCCCCAAAAATATTTAAAATTATCTCGCCAATTGGATTTGCTGAATTATCACAGTAATTTATTACATTTTCAAAAGTATCAAATTCTCTGAAATCTGCGTCATACTTGAAAGCATTAATTAATCTTTCAAATAGAGATATTTCTAATTCAAACTCATTAATTGTATAAATTACAGAACTTAAAATTGGGTGAAAAAAGTCATTATTTTTATTAGACAAATTTCTTCTTATCAATTCAATTAGATTGTTTAACTTTTCGATTTTTATCTCTTTATCCCAAAACGGACAATCGTCAGCAATATCATCGGCTAATCTCGAAAAAGCATAAACCGCAAAAATATGTTTTCTATACTTTTGGGGTAAAATAATTGAAGCTACCGGAAAATTCTCATAATGTCCAAGAGCAATTGATTTGCAATAACTATATGAATAATCGATATAATTATCAACGTAATTATTACTGTGAGAATTATTATTATGTGAATTACCAAAAAACTCAAACCAATCTTTGATAGTAAGATTCTGTTTCGTTAATAATTCTATTTCTTTCTTACTAAAATTCATGGCTAAAATTCATTTCTTCTATTTACCAATTTTAATTCTACAAAATTAAAACAAAAAAGTCTGTCTAAGATATTTAGACAGACTTTTTTTTAAAATAAATTTATTCGGATATAAAATAGAATTAATATTCTCTATAATATAATCTTCTATTATCAGTAATATTTGCTTCTTGTTTCAAGTTACTAAACCATTGAGCATAAGTGCTTGTTTTGTAAGTTTGTTTTGTTGTTTTCATAAATTCAACAAATTCCGTATTTGATTTACTTGCATTAGCCATTTGTTTATCAATTACTTGAATAATATAATAAGCATTTTCGCCTCTAATCGGACCAACAATACTACCAACTTTAGAATCAAATACTTTTGCAGTAAATGCAAAATCTTTTCCTAAACCAGGGATTGCACCGTTATTTTTCACATCATTTGCAATTTTAATTTCCAAAGAATTATCAACTTCAGCAACTTTAGCTAATAAATCAAATCCTTTGATTTTACCATAAACATCTGTTGCTTTAGATTTGATTTTATCTAACATTTTTCTTCTAATCAAAATGTTTTTGATTTCTTCTTTTTTATCTTCTAATGAAGTAAGTCCAGCGTTTCTAACATCAGATACTTGACATACAATCATACCATAGTTATTCAAATCTAATGGCTCAAATACTTCGCCGATACCAGCACTAAATGCCATATCTGCCAAGTATTGACTACCCAAAATTGGACGATTTTTTTCAAAGAATGAAGTTTCTACTGCTTTTTTGTTGCTTCTTGTAGCCAATGTATCAAAGTTAGTACCTTCTTTTAATTGACTTACGAATGAGAATGCTTCTCTTTTGATAGCACCTTTTGTTGCCGAAGTAATTGAAGGAGTTAATTTGATTTCACTAAATTTAACATCTTCAGATTTTTTATCTTCAACTTTGATAATATGGTAACCAAATGAAGTTTCAACTAAATTTGTAATATCACCAATATTTGCAGCAAATGCAGCTTTTTCAAATTCTGGTACCATCATACCTTTACCGAAGTAACCTAAATCACCACCACGTTCAGAGTTAGATTTATCTTCTGAGTGAACAGCCGCTAATGCAGCAAAATCACCACCACTACGTAATTGTTTTAATACTTTTTCAGCTTCTGCTTTTGCACTGTCTTTATTTGCTGGTTCACCAAATTTGAATAAGATATGACTTGCTTTAACTACTTCATTTACGCCAGTTCTTTTGTCATCTAATCTAAAGAAATATGTACCATCATATAAATTAATTGGTCCTACTACTTGTCTTAAAGCCAACCCAGTAACAAATTGCGCTTTTGATGGGTCTAAATCTTTGATCATTGTATAATCAGATGAAGTGCCACCAAATTCATTTAATTTAACTTCAAACAAACTATCTCTTGATTCTGGAGTAATAGCACCAGCTAATAATTCAGATAAGATATTTGCACGTTTTTTAGCTCTTAAAGTATCATCAGTAGATGGAGCCATTGGAAAAGTTAAATATTTAACTTTTCTAGATTCTTTTTGAATATAATATTTTTTATGTTCGTTATAGTAAGTTTGAATTTCTTCGTCAGTAACTTTATAATCAATTGGATTTTCATTTTTAATCTCAAAAGCAATATAATTTACTTGAGCAATACTATTTTCATTAACGAATTTTTGTTTTAAATAAGCTGGAGATACAAACCCACCAGCAATATTAACAGCGTCAGTCAAATAGTCTGTTCTTTTTTGAGTTAAAAGATACTCCGTAATACTATTGATATATTCACGAGTTTGTTTAATCATAGTTGCTTTTTGCTCAGGGTCAGTATCTTTACCCATTCTTTTTGCAAAATAAGCATCTACATCATTTAATAACTCAAATAAATCTTTTTTTCTAAAGTTACCAGTACTATCAGTGAATTGTTTTTTCAAAAATTCAGGAGGGTTGTTGTACATAATATATGCAACGAACTTATCATCTATATTAGCACCAGCTTTAGAAGCTTCTTGTTTGATGAAGATTTCATCTAATAATTGAGTCCAAACTTGCTTTCTAACCTGATTTTCGTCCATTTCTGGTTGGTCAGGATTTTGCTTTCTGATACTCTCAATTTGTTCTTTGAGTTTCAACTCAAAATCCACATATAATAACTTTTCGTCATTAATTTCAGCAATTGCCGATGTTTGCGGATTATTACCTTGATTAATTACGTTCGAAATATCTGCATCTGATAAAATCATAAATGCTACGAAAGCAAATGCAAAAAAGCCAAAGGCATATGGCGATATTTTTCTAATGCGTTCAAAAGTACCCATTTATAAACTCCAACAATTTAAAAACATTAATATTAATTTCTACATTTATACAAACAGCAAAATTATGAATGAAAAAGCAATTTTACAATATTATAATGAAATTAATAGATTTTTTTTAATAAAAATTGCAAAAAATAGCTAAATTTAATCGATTTTGGACTTAATTTATCAAAATTACATATTTTTTTACTGAACAAAAAATTATTTTTTTATTCTTTTGTGTCATAATTTATTATTTTTGAAATAAATAAAATACACTTTTAAACTAAATATGATATATTTATCAATTATCATAAAAATCAAATATTAAATTATGATTAAAATCGGAAAATATAAAATAGATGTGATTAATTTAGGGAATTTTGCATTGGATGGCGGTGCAATGTTTGGCGTAGTGCCCAAAAATCTTTGGAGTAAATCCTATCAAGGTACAGATGAACTAAATAGAATACCCCTTGCAACAAGAGTAATGTTAATTCGTGGTGAAGGTAAAATAATTTTGGTAGATACAGGAAATGGCAAAAAAATGCCACAGAAATTAGCAGATATATATAAAATTGATTTAGATAATGATTCACTAAATATTGGACTTGCTAATTTTGGCTTAAAAAAATCTGATATTACTGATGTGATTTTGACTCATTTACATTTTGATCATTGTGGTGGGGCTACTGAAATTATAAATGATAAATTAGTACCTACATTTTCTAATGCCAAATATTACGTTCAGAAAAGTCATTATAATTGGGCATTAAATCCAAGCTTGAAAGATAGAGCTTCATTCGTAAAAGATGACTATGAACCATTAATTCAAGAAGGAATTTTAGAATTTACAGATGGCGAAGGTGAGTTATTTGAAGGGATTGAATTATTAAACGTAAATGGGCATACAAAAGATTTGCAAATGGTAAGAATATTTGATAAATCAATATTTGGTCAGCCATCAATTGATAATGTTACTTATAATTCTTTGATTTACCCAGCAGATCTAATGCCTACTTCGGCTCATTTGCCAATTCCTTATGTTATGGGTTATGATAATTATCCATTGACTACAATCGAAGAAAAGCAAAAGTACATACCAAAAATATTTGACGATAAAACCATAATATGCTTCGAACATGATGCACACAGACAAGCGTGTTTAGTTGGTAAAAATGAAAAAGGGTATTTTGTTGAAAGTGAAGTAGTAATAACAGAATAAATAAAAGTATTAATGGAAACTATAGAACTAAATAATAAACAACTTATTCCAGTTTGCAATTCAAATGAACTATTTAATAAGAAAGGCAAATTGATAAAATTTGACGAAGATGATGATATGCAGGTAGCGATTTTCAGGATTGGTGAAAAACTATATTGCGTTTCGAATATCTGCCCTCATAGACACGCTGAAGAAATTTATAATGGACTTCTGACTTGTGAAGTAAATAAACTTGAAAAAAATGTTGTACCAATTGAAAATGAAAATAATTACAATGAACTTTCAGATGTGGTAACTTGTCCATTACATGGCTGGTCTTATTATTTGGATAGTGGGTTTAATACCAATCCCAAACAAGGAATTAAGCGAATCAAAAATTATGATATTATTGAACAAAATGGAATAATTTATATAGAAAAGCCCGAATTAGATATTCCAAAATGGAGACAAGTATAATTTTAAATATATCAGAAAATATTGAATTAGATATTGATTTAGTAACAGAAGCAAAACTCAAAGACAAAATCAAACATTTAGCTTTTGAATTGGGATTTGATGATATTGGTTTTGCTCCTTATCAATTAATGAAAGATGAAACTTATAATTATCGTAATTGGATAGATAATGGTTATAATGCCACTATGGAATGGATGAATAATTATATTGAAATCCGCGAAGATATTCGTTTGCTTATGGAAGATACAAATTCTGTGATAGTATTAATTCATAATTACAAATCGCAAAATCACAAGGAAGATAATTATAAAATTTCAAAATATGCTTGGGGTGATGATTATCATAATGTTTTAAAAAGCAAACTCAAAAAATTATGTAAATCAATAGAATCAGAAGTTAAAGAAAACTCTGAGCTAAATATCAAAATACCAGACTTTCAATATAGATTTTTTACCGATACTGGTCCAATTTTAGAAAGGCAATGGGCTGTAAAATCTGGAATTGGGTGGCAGGGCAAAAATGGTTTGCTAATCTCTAAGAAAAAAGGTTCATTCGTATTTATCTCGGTTATATTAACTAATTTAAAATTTAGTGAGCCGAAAATTGTTAGTGACTATTGTGGCAAATGCACAAAGTGTATTGATAGTTGCCCAACAAATGCAATAATTCAACCTAAAGTAATTGACGCTAACAAATGTATAGCATATTGGACAATCGAAACGCGAAATGATGAGAGTTTTCCTAAAGAAATAAAAGATAATTTAGAGAATTGGGCATTTGGTTGTGATATTTGCCAAGATGTTTGCCCTTGGAATAATCATAGAGTTCCAATTACGCAAGAGGTAAGATTTTTTCCAAGAAATGGAAGTACAAATTTCAATAAAAATGAAATCTTGAATATAAATGAAGAAGAATTTGCGATAAAATTCAATAATAGCCCAATCAAAAGAGCAAAATTTGAAGGACTTAAAAGAAATATAAAAGAACTTTGAAAAGAATTATATTAATTGTTATAATTTTTGAAAATATAGTTAATATCTTTAAATTTAATGCTTTATGTTATAAAAAATTTTCAATCTTATTAACATATTTTTATTTGTTTTTTGAACTTCTAATATTTCTAATTATCTTTGAAAAATATAATTTAACAGAATAGAAAATAAAAATGAGCGAAAATCCAAGCAACTCGTATAACGTGAATAGTAGTAATACCGAAATAGGTGCCAAACCCAATAAAAAAACTAAATATTTGTTTATAACAGGTGGGGTTTTATCATCTTTAGGTAAGGGTATTGCTTCGGCTTCAATTGGTTATTTATTAAAACAAAGTGGCTTTTCAGTTACTGTAATGAAATTAGACCCTTATATTAATATTGACCCAGGAACAATGAATCCAATGCAGCACGGAGAAGTTTATGTTACTGATGACGGTGCAGAAACTGACTTGGATTTGGGACATTATGAAAGATTTTTAGATGTAACGCTTGGCAAAAGAAATAACTTAACTACAGGTCAAGTTTATTTTGATGTAATTACAAAAGAGCGTAAAGGACATTACTTAGGTAAAACTGTTCAGGTTGTGCCTCATATTACAAATGAAATCAAAGCCCGTATGAAAAGTTATCACGGTGAAGTTGATTTTGTTTTGATAGAAATTGGTGGTACAGTTGGTGATATTGAGTCATTACCATTTTTGGAAGCTCAAAGACAATTGGGTTATGAATTAGGTACAGGTAATTATCTAAATATTCATTTAACTTATGTGCCATATATTGCCTCTGCTGGTGAAATTAAAACCAAGCCAACTCAGCACTCGGTTAAAATGCTAATGGAATATGGAATCAGACCTGATATTCTATTATGTAGAACTGAGCAAAATTTAAGTAAAGAAATTCGCTCCAAAATTGCATTATTCTGTAATGTAGCCGAAGATTCGGTATTCGAGGCAAGAGACGTTGAAACCATTTATGAAGTACCAGCATTCTTTGCTAGAAAAGGAGTTACCGAAACTATACTAAATAAATTAGGTTTGGAAGCACCGCAAGAATTGGATATGGATACTTGGAATAAATTTGTTAAAAAAATCAAAACACCTACTAATATTGTTAGAATTGCTTTAGTTGGCAAATATGTAAAATATCCGGATTCTTACAAAAGTATTTTAGAAGCATTTATACATGCTGGCTCGATTAATAATACAAAGGTAAAATTAGACTTAATTGATTCTGAAGAATTAGAAACTCTAGTCGAAACTGGAGCATTAGAAGAAAAATTAAGTGGTTATGATGGTGTATTAGTTGCTCCCGGTTTTGGACATAGAGGAATAGAAGGTAAATTATCAGCAATTAAATACGTAAGAGAAAACAACATTCCATTTTTTGGAATATGCCTTGGAATGCAATGTTCAGTTATAGAATTTGCGAGAAATGTATGTAATATGCCTGAAGCAAACTCTTCAGAATTTGTGAAAAATGACTTTAGTGTTATCGACCTTATGGACGACCAAAAGCATGTGAAAGAAAAAGGCGGTACAATGAGATTAGGTGCTTATCCATGTGTAATCAAAGAAGGCACAAAAGCCCACAAAGCTTACGATAATACACAAATCAGTGAAAGACATAGACATAGATACGAATTAAACAACTCATTTAGAGAAGTATTACAAGCAAATGGACTTTTAATTTCTGGAACATCTCCAAATAATGAATTAGTTGAAATAGTTGAATTAACTACACACCCTTGGTTTGTTGGAGTTCAATTTCACCCAGAATTAAAATCGAGAGCTGTAACAGGACATCCATTATTTATTCAATTTGTAAAGGCAGCTCTAAAACACAATAGAGCAAAAGAAGTTAATTCTTAAATAAATAATTAATATGCTTAAAATTCTATTTTTACTTTTTATGTTGGCTATAACTCTAAACGCAACTCATTTGGAGTTTGATAATGATAAACAACCTATTACAATGGACATTAGTATGAATAATGATAATTTAATTGAAACAAAAGAAGAAATAACAAAGGAAGGGGTTACTAATGAAGTAGTAACGAATGAAAGACCCAAAACCCAATATTATTCATTGATTTTCAAAGATAATAGAACAGTTGCATTAGATAGTAATCAAAAAAAGTTTATTGATCAAATTCATTTATTACTGAAAAAATTTCCCAAAAAGAGTATTGCTTTAATTTCTTATGCAAAAGGCAATAAAACGCCAAAAGAAGACTTAAATATTGCAAAAAAGAGAAATGCTTACATAATAGATTTTCTTACTAAAAATGGTATAGATGAAAAAAGAATTAGCAAAAAAGCAAGTAGTGGTATAGTTGCAAAACAAAATGTAGAATTATTTGCAAACTCTAATATAATTGAGATTATGATTTTAGAAAAGGTTATACTAAAAGAAGAGATCAAAAAAGAATAGATTAAACAATAAATAATAAAAAATAATAAACGATAGAAAAGACATTTTTTTAATTTAATAAGGATAAAATATGAAAGTATTAAACATAATTTTCGTTACATTTGCATTATTTGGAATGTTTGTTTTGGGTTCTTGTTCTTCTTCGAAAAGTGGCGATTCTAAAGCAGCTTTGCCTGCAGAATTACAAAAATATTCAGACTATGTTCAAACTGAGTCTGGCTTATTATATAAAGACACCAAAGAAGGTACTGGAAGCTCGCCTATGCAAGGGCAAAAAATTGCAGTTCATTATCACGGTACTTTGCTAAATGGAGTTATATTTGATTCATCTATCGAACGTGGTAAACCAATCGAATTTAACTTCGGTACTGGTCAAGTAATCAAAGGTTGGGACGAAGGATTGGCTTCTATGAAAGAAGGTGGCAAAAGAACTTTGGTTATTCCAGCAGACTTAGCTTATGGCTCTCGTGAAAGAGGAAAAATTCCTGCAAATTCTACATTAGTATTTGAAGTAGAATTAGTTAAAACTTACTAAAACACACTAAGCATATTTTTAATATTAGGGGCAAGTTACATCAGATGACTTGCCTTTTTTGTTTATTTATAATTGGTAAAAACATTAATTTGAATAAAATAAACTTGAATTTGTATTACATTAGTTGTATAATAATATATTAATTTTGTACTTTAATAATAACGTTTGGAGAAAAAATGAATAAAACAGTTTTAATAACAGGTACAAGTAGTGGCATAGGAAAAGAAACAGCAAAACTATTTCATTCTAATGGTTGGAATGTAATAGCTACAATGAGAAATCCAATGAATGAGACGGAATTAAATCAATTATCTAATGTGTTAGTTGTAAAACTTGACGTATTGGATTTAGAGTCAATTAACAATGCCATTTCAAAAGGCATTCAAAAATTTGGTAGTATTGATGTTGTAGTCAATAACGCCGGATATGGTGCATACGGTCCTTTAGAGTCATTTACTAGAGAAAGAGTTCTTCGTCAATTTAATACGAATGTGATTGGGTTATTGGATGTAACAAGAGCAATACTACCTTATTACCGAAAAAATAAACAGGGTATTATTATTAATATCTCTTCAATTGGTGGGAAAATAACGTTTCCATTAGGCTCATTATATCACGGAACAAAATTTGCAGTTGAAGGAATTTCTGAATCACTAAACTATGAAGTGGAGCAATTTGGCTGTCAAGTAAAAATTATTGAACCAGGTATGATTGCGACTGATTTTGCAGGCAGGTCATTTGATTTTAGTAATGACGAAAACATGCATGAATACCAAAACATTGTAGTGGCATTAATGAATGCATTACCTGCAATGGCTCAAAATGCATCACCAGCCAGAATTGTAGCAGACGTTATATTTGAGGCTGCAACTGATGGCAAAAACCAATTGCGATATACTGCCGGTGAAGATGCAAAAATGCTTATTGCAAACCGTCAACAATATGATGACTCGACATTTATAGGTGGTATAAAATCACAATTTGAACTTTAAAATACAAGGAATATGAATACAATTATTAAATATTTTGATGGTGAAAAACTAGAAAGTTACATTTTTATTTTGATAGGTGTCATTGCTTTAGCAATGGCACTTTATTTCATTTTTGTCATGAAAAGTTCTTTTTGGAAAGGAGTTGCTATTCCTTTCTTCATTATTGCAATGCTCGAATTTGTTGTAGGCTATACTATTGTTAATAGAAGCCCAAAAGACATTGTGCGAATTGAAAATTTTATACAGAAAGAACCACTGAGCATAAAATCGCTTGAAATTCCTAGGATGGAAAAAGTGATGAGCAATTTTGTTATTTTTAGATATGTTGAAATAGCATTTATTATATTTGGCATAATTTTAATGTATAGTTCATTGAATGACACATTTTGGAGAGGAATTGGACTTGGTTTATTTATTCAAGCCAGCATTGTATTATGTTTAGATTTTTTTGCAGAGAGACGTGGGTATATGTATTTAGAATATTTGAAAGAATTTGTTGACAAAATATGAAAGAAATAATACAATTACAAACTATAACTGACTTACATAAGTTGTTTAACTTAGGCAAAAGTTTGCACCCTTTGGTAACTGTTTTAGATTTTAGTAAAGATATGGAACAAGCCGAACAAAATTCTAAAATTACAACTGATTTTTATTCAATAATTTTCAAAAATTATTCCAAAAACTATTTTAAATATGGAAGAAAGGTAATAGATTTTCAGGAAGGCAATCTTATTTGCATTGCACCAAACCAAGTTATTGAAATAGATAATGAAATAGAATACAGAGAAGATAAGATGGGCTGGGGGCTGTTCTTTCATCCTGACCTAATACGTCCAACCTCATTAAACGAAAAAATTAAAAACTTTAGTTTTTTTCATTACGAAGTGTCGGAAGCACTGCATTTATCAGAAAAAGAAAAAAATATTTTATTTGAAACTATACAAAAAATACAAACCGAACTTAATGAAAACATAGATGACCATAGTCCAAATATAATTATTTCATACATCGAACTATTGTTAAATTATTGTTCCCGATTTTATGATAGGCAATTAATTACAAGAAATCTAACGAACAAAACAATAGTTTCAAAAATAGAAAAGTTATTAATCCTATATTTTTCTAATAATAATAAAATTGAACAAGGATTACCTTCAGTAAAATATTTAGCCGACAAAGTTAATTTATCACCGAGTTATTTGAGTGATTTGCTAAAAAAAGAAACAGGTAAAAACACTCAAGAACTTATACACTTTCACATAATTGAAATGGCAAAAAATTATCTCATTAATACAGATAAAAATATAAATGAAATTGCATTTAATTTAGGTTTTGAGTATCCGCAATATTTTAATAAACTTTTTAAAAAAAAGACATTAAAAACACCAATGGAATACAGAAAACTAAATTAGTAGTGTTTTTTAATACATTTCAACAACAAGCAACTTACAATTTCAGAAAAGTTATATCATCTATAAGTGAAATGAAAAAAGAAGTTAAATGAAAAAAGCAGATAAAATAAAAAAAGCAGAAATCAAATATTCTAATGATGATATTAATATCGTTTGGAGACCTCATCTTTGCACTCATTCTGGGTTTTGTGTTAGATTATTACCTAATGTGTATAAACCCAAAGAAAGACCTTGGATTAAAATAGAAAATGCTTTAACGGAAGACTTAAAAAGACAAATTAACAAATGTCCATCAAAAGCCCTAACATACGAAGAAATCTAAAAAATAATCTAACATTAGTCTAATAAGAAAATACACCCCCTACGACTGAATATCTTTTTTGTTAAAATAGATGAACGTGAATGTAACTAAAATTATTATGTGAGCGAATAATACTATTGCGCCAGTCTGTAATTCTGCCCAATCTGGTGGGATCTCAAAGAAATATCTCCAAGATTGTAAGTAATTGGTAAATAAAAATACTTGAATGTGTTTCAAAAACCCAACGCTCACCAAATTTATAATCGAAAATACGATAATCAAAGCCATTGTCCCCATAATAGGACCAATAGAATTTTCTACTAATGATGAAAAAGTAAAAGAAATTGTATAAACCGTAGCCATACTCAAAAAAGCGTATAAAAACGTATAGATAAATCGCCAAGGCACATCTCCAGCTTCGATTAGAGTAATGCTACTGCTAACAACCAACATATCGCCTTTGTCGAACATCAAACTACCCAGCCCAAAACTCAAAAATGCCAAAAATCCAATTATCAAAAATGTGTAAATCAAACCAGCTAAGTATTTTGCAGTGATTATCTGCAATCGCGAAACTGGGCGTGTGAGTAGCAACCTAAATGTGCCCGAAGTCGCTTCCCCAGCCAATAAATCGCCACCTACTAATGCAATTAATAACGGAATCTGAACATACAATCCCTGCAAAACAATTCGTGCCACCATATATAGATTTAACAATTCGCCATTAAAACTAAATGTTTCAGATAGAGTTTTGGTTGCCATTTCTACATATTCTTTACCCTCGTAATACATTGCGAGCTGGA
>JBEICW010000011.1:0-18773 GCA_040383785.1 Ignavibacteria bacterium
AGCAACGATGGTGATACTTACCATTACCAAGCAAAAGTAAAATCAAATAGAGCAGGTAAACAAGGGATAACATTTAGAATTTTGCCAAATAATGAATACTTAATAAATCCTGAAGATTTGTATTTGTGTAAATGGGCTTAATTAATGGTTAGAGGTTAATGGTTAATTATAAATTGTAAATTAATTTCAAATTAAATAAATAAAAAGTAAAAAATATGTCAGCACAACCAACATTAATAACAGAAGAGATATTTAATTATCTAATAGATAATTTTTCGGCAGAAGATGAGTTTTTAACTAAACTTAAATCTGATGCAACTGCAGAAAAAATCCCTGAAATCTGTATTTCGCCAGAGCAGGGGAGATTTTTGCAGTTTTATCTGAAATCAATAAATGCAAAATATGTATTAGAAATCGGCTCATTGGCAGGTTATTCTGCAATTACAATGGCAAGAGCCTTGCCCGAAGATGGAAAAGTAATTGCACTCGAAATCTTCAAGAAAAATGCAGACTTTATCCGTGAAAAAGCTAAAGAAGCCGGACTTGAGCATAAAATCGAAGTAATAAATGAAGATGCGTCCAAATTCCTAAAAGATTACAAACCAGATTTTGAGTTTGATTTTGTATTTATAGATGCCGATAAAAAGAACTACTCAAAATATATGGAACTAACATACCCAATGGTACGCAAAGGTGGTGTTATTTGTGGCGATAATGCTTTAGGTTTTGGGCATATAGCAGAAAAAGACCCAAAAAGTGAACCTGGTAATGTAAAAGCAATCCAAGCATTCAACCAAAATATGAAAAACCACACAGGACTTTTCTCATGCCTTGTTACCATGGGCGATGGAATGTGTATGGGGATAAAATTGTAAAAAAATAGACAACTGTAGTTTTAACAAAAAAGGGCTGAAAATTAATTCAGCCCTATTTTTTTAATAGACTATTTTGTGGGTTCTAATTCCATATTTACTAAGATTATATTATCGCTGTAATAAGTTAGATTAGAGGTAGCAATATCTACAATAAGTGGTAGTAAACCCAAAAAACCAAAAATGAAGCCATAACCATTCATTCCTGATAACCAACCCATAGCAACGTAATATGATCCAACACCCAAATCTAATAATACATACCCATATTTTATACTTTTTTCTATTTTTAACCTACGGTCTTTATATCCTTCTTTTTTTAAAGTAATCAAATCTTTAGTTTGTAAAATTAAAAGATATTTGCTATTTTTACTTTTATCTAACTTGAACAGAGGATACTGGTTTATATCTTGCTCATTTATTTCTATGGTATTCGTAATATACATATTATTAACTATTATACTTACATCTTTAGCATCTGTATAAATCAATATTTGTTCTGTAGTATTACCAAATATAGTTGCACAAGAATTGAGCAACAATGTTGATATTATTATTAGTACTATAATTTTGAAGTTTAGATTTGTTTTCATAATATAAATATTAAAGTAAAAAAATATTAATATAATAATAAAAGTTTTATATGCCAATTACATCTTGATTTACTTATGATATTATAGAGTAGTTTGAAATATTGCAATTATTATTTATTAAGATACTTATAATTAACTCAAATATACAAAAAATAAATTAAATAAATAAAAAGTATTATTAACTGTATTATACAATTACACAAAAAAAAAATACAAGCAAATTAATGCTTGTATTTTTTACTTTATTTTAAACTCTATATCAATACTTAATCATTACTTACTTTTTATCATAAGCAGAAGTTGGAGTTTTGATTAATACTTGTACTGTTCTATTGTAGAATCTACCTTCTGGTAAATCATTTGTATATAACGCAGAATCTTCACCAACACCATCAGATGTTAAAGAAGCGTAAGCACCTTTTGTTTTGCCTTGTATACCAGTATTTACTGTTTTAGCTCTATTGATAGATAATTTTTTATTCGTCTCAAATAAACCAATTACGTCAGTATGACCAGTAATATTGATTGTAGAACTTGGTTGACATCTGTTATAAACGTAATCATTCATAATTTTTTCATTTAATGGACCTGCTGCAAAACTATTGAATGGGAATAAAATCAAACTATAGTTTTCGTACAATGTATCAGAACCTTGAGTTACTTTTTTAGATTCTGAAGATACTTGCATAATTGGAATTTCAATTGGCTCAGAAACGCATTCTGCACCAGATTTAGTAGTGATAATTAATTTTGCAGTATATTTATTGTTATCTTTTGGATATTTGCCTGCTTCATCTTTCCAATCCCATTTGTAAGTTGGGTTAGTAGTATTTGGAGCAACTATAGTTTTCCATGGCTGTCCACCTTTTAATACTTCAATAGTTCTTTTTGCAATCAAATCATCTTCAATCCCATTGTTTAACAAGAAGTCCATTGTAACAGGTTGAGGGAAAGTTTTAGGATCTTTCTCAAATACTGGTTTAGAAACTTCCCATTCTGAGCAATATAATTCAACCCTTCTATTTTCTTGCCAGCCCAAAGAATCTTTTGGATTTGATTTCGTATCTGGGAAGTCTTGGAATTTCAATGTCATTCTTTTTTCATCAATATTCCAAACATTTTTTAAATAATCATAAACAACTTGTGCTCGTTTTTTAGATAATTCTTTGTTACCTTTTTCTTCTGGTGTTACGTTATCATTAGTACCTGTGATAGTAATTTTTTCGTTAGGGAATTTATTTAATCTGTAACCATAGATATTTAACACATGGTAGTATTTATCTAATGTTCCACCAGCGATAGTTGTATCAGTAAATCCTGAAGATTTTGCTTCGCCATTATTTGAGAATAAATTATATCTTTCTGGAATATCTGATTTCCCCAAATCAAAGAAAACATAAGCTAATAACGGATATAAATCCCAAGATAGTACTTCTTCCATTACCAATCCTCTAAATTTAGCTAATTTAGGGTCTTTAGATTTGTTAGCTTCGATATAGCTACCTTGTTCTATATCAGCAGATAAAATTGGTCTTTGACCTAATGGAATAGTAACTTTAATCTCATCTTCGATTTTTCCAGCTTCGTCTTGATTATTTGTGATTTTTGGCTTATCAACTCTTTGAATTACAGTTTTTTTACCATATTTAGGATTTTGAGCAGTGATTTCAAAATTGATATACTTAATTGAATCTTTAGGGTCACCGTAATCATCATTGGTAACAATTCTTTCGAATCTTGGTTTTAAAGTAGTTAAACTATCATGAAAGATTTTGCCAGTAATAGGATTTTTAATCATAATTGTAGAAGTAATAAATTCACCACTACATTCGTCAACTACAGTACCAGTCAAGTTTACAGCTTTGAAGAATGAAGGTACAAAAGCCATAAATACATCTAACTCACCAGAATAACCTGGTAAATCAGTTCTTTTAGAAGAGAAATAAATAATATCACCAGATGCTGGCAAAGAAATAAACTGCTCATCTTCAGATGTATTGATTGGTTCGCCCATATTTTCTGGTTTAGACCAAGATTTAGTATCTGAATCGTATCTTGTTAAATAAAAATCTTGCCCCCCAAAGTTTGGTGAGTGTCCTTCAGAAGCAAAAAATAAAGTAACACCGTCTGCAGCCAAAAATGGAGACACATCTCTACCTTTAGTATTGATAGCAGATAAATTTTGAGCAGGTTTCCATTCATCAGTATCAAAATCAAAATCTGAATACCAGATATCATAATTTGCTACAACATCTTTACCATCAGAATTTGGACCAGGGCGTGTAGAGATAAAATAAATTCTATCTTGATTAGGTGAAATTGCTGGTTGTGAATCGAAATTTTTAGAATTTACATTTCTACCAAGGTTAACTGGTCTTGCCCATTTGTCGCCCTCAATAGAAGTTTTATAAATATCACAGCTACCCAAACCGTCAGGTCTATTACAAGCAGTGAAATAAAGAGACGACCTATCAGTGGCAATTGAAGCAGCACCTTCGTTAAGTGGTGTATTTACACCATTTACTCCCAAATCATTAGATGGGTCTAAGTTAAATGGTTTTTGGAAAACTGTATCTAATCTATTGTCTTTTTTTGCAACCCAGAAATCGTGAGAAAGGTTGCCATTTTCATTTACAATACTACCAGCTTTATTCGATACGTAATAAAGTGTTTTACCATCGGCTGAAACAGTCGGTGCATAATCTACTTTATCATGATTAATAACTGGACCTAAGTTAATAATTCTGATTTTTTTATCACTTAAAATTCCACCACCGCCATCTTGTGCTGTTGCTTCGATAGATGCTGCAAACATACTCAAGTTGTTATCTAAAACAGCGATGTCTTGAGATGCAGATTTAGGATTTTCTTTTGCTTTTGCATCTAAATTAAGATGCAATGAAAATATTACAAAAACTGCTAATGAGAATTTAGTCAAAAAACTTACCATAATGCTACCCTATTTAATTTATAAGTTTAATTTAAATTTATGTGAATTATTTTATGTGATTTATTATTTAATTTTAAAGTGAATAATATATACAAAAACAAATTTGAATTATTGTTTTAGTTTATATACATAACACAATTTATTGTAATCTGTTACATTAAACACTGACTTTTTATCAAAAGTGTGTAAAAAATTAAACACTTTTTTGTAATTTTAATTTTAACGAAATATAATATAATTCAATTATTCATAATAGACAAGTAAAATTAATTTTCTTTTGTAATTAATTGCTAAATTGTTTAAAAAAATCACATATTTGTAGAAAATTTAAAATATAATGCAATTTCTAATAACTATTATGAATTTTATTTTAATTTTAAATAACCAAAAATTATGTGGAATGGATTTTCGATACCCTAAAAAATTTAATTCAGAATAAAGTATTTTAATATTAAATACTAATTTAAATTTTATAAATCTTGCAAAATATATATCAAAATCTATCAAAAATATATTATATTTGCAATCAAAAATATAACTTAATTAATAGCAAAAAAATCTTATTGAAATTAATTTTCAAAATTGATTATCTAAAGTAATTATAACTAAGAAAAATTATGGAAAATAATACATCTCAAATGATTCGCCCGGATTGGGACCAATTGTATATAACTATGTGTTATCTTGTGAGTATGCGAAGTAAAGATTCACACACTCACATGGGTTCAATTATTGCAGATGCTGATAATGTTTTAGTATCGACTGGATATAATTCGCTACCAAGGGGTGTAGAAGTTGATGAAAGTGAATTTAGACTATCTCGTGAAGGTGGCGAAAAGTATTTTTGGTTGGAACACGCCGAGAGAAATGCAATTTATAATGCTGCTCGAAGAGGAACAGCTCTAAAGGGTTGTAAGTTGTATGTTCCTTGGTGCCCTTGCACCGACTGTGCCAGAGGAATTATCCAAACAGGCATTAGTGATGTAATAGTACATAAAAATGGACAAGACTTCTATGATCAGCATACCAATGGTAAATGGGCTGATTCTAATCGCAGAACTATGGATATGTTTGCCGAGGCGGGTGTTAAATATAAATTGGTAGAATGCAATGTTGTGGTACCAGAAATTTATATGAATGGCAAACATCACGATGCAGTAGTTTATCTTAATAATCAAAATAAATTGTAATAATTTTAAAAATATTATAAAATAATTTGTCAATTAAATAATAAAATCTATTATTTCCGTTTATAGTAATTAAATTAGATAAAATTAAATTTAAAAAATAAAAGTTTAAAATATTAAGTTTTTTTTATCATTTATTAGTATTCTTGTTTTAATTAAATAAACAATAATTACAATTTTATAATATTAATTAATAGGTAGATATAATGTCACTTTTAAGTGCAAAATTAGAGTCTATTTTACCTGCTCAGATAGAAGATATCAAAGCATTTGTAAAAGAGCATGGAGAAAAAGTTGTTGGTGAAGTAACTATCGGACAAGCTTTCGGTGGTATGAGAGGAATCAAAGGTTTGGTTTGTGATACTTCAGAAGTGCCAGCAGACAAAGGTTTGATTATCAGAGGAACTCCAATTTCTGAATTAACTGATAAATTACCAGAAGAAATTTATTTTTTACTTTTGACTGGTTCATTGCCAACTGCAGAAGAATTAAAAGACTTACAAAATGACTTAGAAAGCAGAATGGAAGTTCCAGCTTACGTTTGGGCAGTAATTGATGCTATGCCAGATGATTCTCATCCTATGGCTATGTTAAATACAGCGATTTTAGTAATGCAAAAAGAATCTGTATTCGCTAAAAAATTCGATGAAGGTATCAAAAAAGCTGAATATTGGAAATATTATTTAGAAGATTCATTAAACTTAATCGCAAGAGTTCCTGCTGTAGCGGCTTATGTTTATAGAAAAAGATATAACAAAGGTCCAAGAATTGAAGCTCAAAAAGGTTTGGATTGGTCTCAAAATTATGTAAAAATGTTAGGAATCGATGACCCTAATGGCGAAGCAACTAAAATGATGCAATTATATTTGACTTGCTTATCTGACCACGAGGGTGGTAACGTAAGTTCATTTACAGCATCTACAATTAGTTCTGCATTATCTGACTTATATTACACAGTTTCTGGTGGCTTAAACGGTTTAGCTGGTCCATTACACGGTTTAGCAGTTCAAGAGTGCTTGAAATGGGTATTAGAAACTATGGAAGAATTCGGTGGAGCTCCTACTGAAGAGCAAATCGAAAAAATGGCTTGGGATACATTAAACGCTGGTCAAGTAATTCCTGGTTACGGACACGCTGTACTTAGAGTAACTGACCCAAGATTTACTGCTTTTTTAGAATTTGGACAAAAATATTGCCCAACAGACCCAGTATTTATGACTGTAGATAGAGTATTTAATGTTGTACCTAAAGTATTACAACAAATTTCTAAAATCAGCAACCCTTGGCCTAATGTAGATGCAAGTTCTGGTGCATTGTTCCACTATTATGGTTTAAGAGAATTTGATTATTATACCGTAATATTCTCTGTTTCACGAGTATTAGGTATTTCTGCCCAAAACGTAATTGCAAGAGCTTATGGATTGCCAATCACAAGACCAAAATCATTACCTACAGCAAAATTCAAAAAAGAAGTTGGTGCATAATTTTTTTTATCTAAAGAGCCAACATAAATAAAATATAATTTCAACTAAACAACCGTAAGTGCTACTTTACGGTTGTTTTTTTTATAAGTTGTTTTTTTAATTGAAAAGTATAATGAAACAATACTTCAATTTCTTTTCATTTTGATTTGTTGCTTAATTTTAGTAGTTTTGTGTTGATATGAATAATTTTATAAAATAAAAAATATCAAGTTTATGGGTTTTCTAACATATTTTGTGATTGCCCAAAGTTTGATTTTAAGGTAATTTGAATGGGATTAATTAAAAATTGGCTTTATAGTTTAGGTATTTCAAAAACAAATTTCCGTTGGTTGATATTAAAAAAAGTTGCTTTTGATTGGTTTCTCCAACCTTACATAAATCAAAAACAACGAGAATTAATTATTAAATCTGGGGACCCAGTTAGATATGGTAATTTACAACTTTCGATAGAACAATTAAAAAAAGAAAATATATCTGGCTCAATCGCTGAATGTGGTGTTTATAAAGGTAAATTGAGCAAATATCTCCACACAATGATGCCCGAACGAAAATTGTTTTTATTTGATACTTTCGCTGGTTTTGACCAAAGAGATGAAGAATCCCAAGGTGACAATCGTTTTCAAGATACTTCTGAGCAAAGTGTTTTGAATTACATTGGTAATACAAAAGATGTAATTGTTCGAAAAGGATATTTTCCAGAAACTGCAATTGGTTTAGAAAATGAAAGATTTGCTTTTGTTATGATTGATTTTGATAAATATGAGCCAACTGTAGCAGCATTAAATCTATTTTACCCTCTAATGTCCAAAGGGGGATTCATTTTTATTCATGATTACAGTAGCCCAGAATCTAATTGGGCTTGCTCAAGAGCTTTAGATGAGTTTTTGGTAGATAAACCCGAAAAAGCTATTCTTATTCCTGATGCTTGGGGAACAGCTTTATTCCGCAAAATATGAAATATGAAATCATAACATTAAACAATTTGTAATTTAAGAGAAAGTAGCTTTTCATTACTGCCACTTTCTATAAAATTAAGAAATATAACGTTGTCAAAGATCCCTTAAAAAAACGAAAGAAATTGTGCATCTTTTATAAAAAAAAGGTTAGGCAAGATGCCTAACCTATCGTTACAATAATGTGTAATCCAAACTCTTTAACTATTTTAATCCTAATTCTACTTCCGCAAATGCGTCCTCTGTCTCATAGATTCTAACTCTAATCAAATCTAAATTATCAAATTTAGCAAATTCTGGTTTGAATATTTCTGCAAAATGAATACACATAAATTCAGATGTAGTAAAATTAGATATAATGAAATGCTTAAAGTTGTTATCTTTTAGGAAATTTAACATCAAATCATCTTGACCATCTACTATAAAACTGTGATCTAATTTATCAATGTAAGGTTGGATAATGGTAAATACATCATAAAAATCCATTATCATTTGATTTTCATTCAAACTGCCTTCAATTTCTATTCTCATTTTGTATGAATGACCATGGATATTTACACAAGGTCCTTTATGGAAAGTCAGTCTATGACTCATTTCCCATTTGAAATCTTTACCTATTTTGACTTTCATTTTTTTATTTTTTGTTAAATTGTTGATCAGGTTTGTTAATAAACACATTAAATAGAAAAGAAGAGTTTTACTCTTCTTCACCTTTGTAATAGTCTGCAGTGATAACTGAAGTCATACCACCTCTAACGCCCCATTCTGCAACTATTTCCATCTCAATGGGGTCGCAAGCAGCAACTAAATCATCTAAAATTCTATTTGTAACAGCTTCATAAAATATCCCTCTATTTCTAAATTCTAAGAAATAGTATTTTAATGATTTTAGTTCCAAACAAACTTCATTTGGTATATAATTTATTGTGATTATACCAAAATCAGGTAAACCAGTTTTTGGACATACAGAAGTAAATTCATGATTTACGTGAGAGATTCTGTATTGTCTATTTGGTTTTGGATTAGGAAAAGTTTCAATATCGAATTTTATTTCGCTTGTTTCTGTAATGAATTGTGACATATTTTGATACTTTGTAATTTTTTAAATATAAAATGTAAATGATTTCAGATATTAACGAATAAATGTGGTTTTAATTAGATATTATTTATTACTTAAATAAATAAACATTTATATTGATAAATTAGATGCAAATTTTGATTTAGGTAAATATTAATTTAAAATAAACTAATTAAATTTTACATTAGTTGAAACAAAAATATATTTTTCATTTTTTACTAAATAATAAAAGTATTTTATTATTAATTTACAATAAATTAATATTTTTTATAGGAGGTATAGTTTAAAGAATGGCAATAAAAATAATTACAATAAATAATCTAAAATACAAAAATACATTTATTAGTTTAAAATCTTTTTCCTTATTTGTTGCAGTTTGTTTATCATTTTTTGCAACAATTACCAATGTTTTACATGCCGAAGACACTCCTGACAACATATCAAACAAACAATTAGATTCTCTTTATATATCTGAAACTGAGGATGTTAAAGGTACTTTAAAAATATTACATGCCGAACCCTTTATATTGATTTAATAAGAGATTTGGGAGCAAAAGCTGGAGAAAAAGAGTGGAACTTTGGATTTGGGCTTAGTGATTATGGAAAATATAATCAATATAACGCATTAGTAGAATATGAGTTTGCACCAATAGATAGATTAGGATTTGAAATTGAGGTGCCATTAAGCATTTACACTGACATTTCAGAAGATAGTACAGGTATGCCAAGTAATAAAATTGAATCACTAAAATTAGCAACTCAATGGACTTTTCATGTAAATGATAAATATAATGCAAGTTTTGCACTTGGTTATATTAATGAATTTGAATTTAACGGTTTTAATAGTATTAAAAATAGAGCTATAACAGGCAACTTATTTAATCCTTTTTTAGTAGTTGCCAAAAGGTGGGGTGATAATTTTCATTCGTTGATATACACAGGTCCTAAAGTACAATTAGATTTTGAAACGCAAAAATTGCATACAAATTACGAACTTCATACTTCGTTACATTATCTTATTAGTGGTACAAGAATTTTATAGGTTTAGAAACAGGACAATATTTAGATGGTAAAAATTATGATTTGGTGTTCAGACCACAAATGAGAGTTGGTATCGCAGATAATCTATTAATTGGTATAGTAAGTAATATTCCTATTAACAAAAAAGACGAAAGATTTGGAACATTTTTTAGATTAATTTGGGAACCTGGACACGATGAAAAATAATGAATAAAGAAATAATCATTTGAAAATGTAATATAAATTAAAGCCACTCTAGAAATTAATATTAATATTAAAATAGTGTGGCTTTAGTTTAAAAATATTAATTTGCCACTGGCAATGAAACTTTAAATGTAGTTCCAATCCCAAGTTCACTTTCCACGCTTATATTGCCACCATTTTTAGTTGCAAATTCATAACAAAGTAATAAACCCAAACCAGTACCTTTTTCATTTTCTGTACCTTTGGTTACATATTTACTATCAATTTTAAACAATGAGTCAATGTTTTGTTTGCTAATCCCAACACCATAATCTTTAACATAAATATTTGTAAAATCAGTGTTCAAATTATCTATAATAACTTCTATATTATTTCCTTTGGGTGAAAATTTTATAGCATTTGAAATCAAATTTCTAATAATAGAGTTTACCATATAACTATCAGCAAATACGAAAACTTCATCATCCTTTTGTGGTTTGTTGATAATTAGATTTAATGACTTATTATTTAAAGTTTGCTCGAATAAATTTGACAAATTGTTGATAATATCTAATATATTTATTTTTTCAGGATTAAACGAAATATTATTCATCTGAGATCGTGACCATTCTAAAAGATTTTCTAATAATGCATATAAATCTTTAGCAGCAAAGTTCATATTTTTTGATAAAGTTTTTATTTCCTCTTTTTCGAATGACTCAAAATCTTGGTCTAATAATTCCGTAAGCCCCAAAAATCCACTGAAAGGACTTCTTAAATCATGTGAAATAATAGAAAAAAACTTGTCTTTACTTTTGTTCAAAAGAGCTAATTCTTCTTTTTGTTTAGAGATAATATCTTTAGAGAATTTTAATTCAAGATGATTGTAAACTCTAACAATTAATTCGGCAGGATTGAAAGGTTTGGTAATATAATCTACAGCTCCCAATCTAAAGCCTTCTAAAATATCTACTGTTTCATTTTTGGCAGTAATAAATATAACTGGAATGTTTTTAGTTTTTTCATTTTCTGATAATAAAGTCGCTAATTCAAAACCGTTCATGTTAGGCATCATAATATCTAAAAGTAATAAATCTGGAATTATATTTGTGGCAATTTTTATTGCCATGTTTCCATCATTTGCTACAGCTACATTAAATCCTTCATTTTTTAGTATTGATCCCAAAACTTTAATATTTTCTGGTAAATCATCTACTATCAAAATTTTTGCATTTTTCAAATCAGCTTTAAGATTGTCGTTTCTCATTTTTATTTTTTTCTTGTATATAATTCATACTTAGATATGTTTTTAGTATAAAGTAGTGATTAACTATTAATTCTTATAAAGATATTTTCAAACATTTTTAAGCTACCATATAAACTGTCTATTTTGAACATTTCTGCTTCTTCTTTTATTTTGTTTCCAAAGTCAATCAATACCAAAAGATTATTCATATTACCATAGTCTAATGTTTCATCTGCAAAAAGGATTATTTCATTAACCAACATTTTATTTGTAATTTCTGACCATTTATCGTAAAACAATTCTGTAATTTCTATTCTTAAATTTTGTGATATTTCAGAATTTATTCTATAAATAAAATTTTCTAAACTCAGGTTGTATGAGTTATCAATTTCATTATTTTTACTTATATTTAAAATCTCATAGTCAAGTAACTTACAAAGTTCCTTTATTAGGTCAAGTTTTAATATAGGTTTTATAAAAGCGTATTCAATATTATATAATTTGTTTATATTGTAATTAATATTGGTATTAGCAGATATAATTATAATTGGTATATTCTTATCACTAATTTCACCTTCAAGCTCTCTAATTACCTTTATTGTTTCATATCCATTTAATAATGGCATTTGAATATCCATAATAATCAAGTCAGGTTTTATTGACTTAAAAATAGATAATGCTTCAATCCCATTTTTAGCTTCAATAATATTTAAATTATGTGGCGACAAATACCCATTTATAATTGTTCTATTTGTAGCAATATCCTCAACTATTAAAACTTTTTGATTATAAAATTTAATATTATTTATATCAACATCATTACTTTCTTTAAAATTTAAGTTTGATTTGTCAACCTGTATATTGGGCAATGAAATTATGAATTTTGATCCCTCATCCAAAATACTTTCTAATTTTATACTACCTTTCATTATTTCAACCAATCGTTTGGTAATTGTAAGACCTAAGCCTGTGCCACCATATTTTCTGGAGCTTTGACCTTCCCTTTGTACGAATGCTTCAAAGATTTTAATCTGTTGGTCTTCAGGAATTCCAATGCCTGAATCTTCTACAGTAATAACTAAATTAATATAAGCTTCATTTTGGTTTAAATTGTCTATTTCAAATTTGATTTGTGTTTCATTTTCATTGTCTAATTTTATCTCAACTTTTACATACCCGCTATTAGTAAATTTAATTGCATTACCAACCAAATTAAGCAACACTTGTCTAAACCTTGTCTCGTCTATATACAAATATTCGGGTATTTGACTATCTATCTCAAAAGATAATGATAACTGTTTTTGTTTAGAAGAATAGAAAAATATTTGTTTCACTTCTTCAATTAGACTTCTAAAATTCACTGCTTCTAATTTAATATCGATTTTGCCAGATTCTATTTTTGATAAATCTAAAATATCATTAATTAAATTTAGAAGATTTTTGCCACTCGATACAATTCCATTGAGATATTCAACTGCTAATTTATTATTTACAAAATTCTTTATAAGTTCAGAAAATCCTAAAATTGCATTCATAGGAGTTCTTATTTCGTGGCTCATATTTGCTAAAAACTCACTTTTAGCAGTATTAGCTCTTTCGGCATCTTCTTTGGCTATCAAAAGTTCATATTCAACTTTTTTTCTTTCTGTAATTAGGTATCTTATAGCTAAAAATTGCACAATTTCATCATTTTCATTTTTAATGGGATTGATAACTGTATCTACCCAATAAAATGAGCCATCTTTTGCTTTGTTTTTGATTTCACCACGCCAGAAACTACCTTTTAGTATTACACCCCACATATCTTTGAAAAACTCTCTATTATGAAAACCAGATTTTACAATTCTATGATTATGACCTATTAACTCTTCTAATGAATATTGCGAAGTCTCTACAAATTTTTCATTTGCAAATTGTATTAAACCTATTTTGTCTGTTATTGAAATTAATGCACTTGCATCTAATGCGTTTTTATAATTTTGTAAGTCGTTATTTGCTTTTCTTATATGAAATTCTACTTCTTTTTGTTGAGTGATATTTCGGGTAACAGTATATAAATGTTGAGATAAATAATCAACTTTTATATTAGATGAAAACCAAAGTACTTTTCCAGATTTTGTTAAAAATCTCGTTTCCAAATTGTTGATTTCAGTAATATCACTTCTCAATTTGATTGCAATATCAGTATAAAAATGTCTATCTTCAAGGTGTATAAACTGGTAAATTTGGTTTGTGTAAATTTCAGACTCTGAGTAACCAAGAATATTAATCCACGACGGATTAAATTTGACGATATACATATTAAAATCTAAAATTGAAACTAAGTCTGTACTAATATCAAACAACTTTCTAAATTCTTCTGCAATTTCTAATGCAGTCATCAATTTTTCTTCGTATAGTTTACGTTCGGTAATATCGGTTTCTATAGCAATGTAGTTTGTTAATTTTCCATTCGTATCAAAAATAGGTGAAATATCTAATTTAACCCAATAAGTTACTCCATTTTTAGAATAATTTAGTATTTCTGTAGTAAATGGTTCTAATTTTTTGAGATTATTTCTAATTGTTAAAATAGTTTCAGGATTCGTTTCTTTACCTTGTAATAATAAACCTGGCTTTTTGCCTTTAGATTCTTCAAAAGAGTATCCAGTAATACGTGTAAATCCATCATTAGACCACTCTATATAACCATCTGCATCGGTTATAATAACAGCGTTAATAGTTTTACTTGCCACTAAAGATAATTTATCTAATTCTAACCTAACAGCTCCTTCAGATGTTATATCTTCAAAAGATGTGATAATATATTGTATCTCATTTTGTTCATTTAGTAATGGTATTGTTGTTAGTGAAAGCCACTTTGTAAAAGTAATTGTAGGGGTATTTGCAGAAGAAGTTGCAGAAGCATCTTGATTATCAAAAGCATTATTATTTATTTCTATATTAAGATTATTTGATTTATTATCTGAATTATATTTCGAATTATTAAACTTTTTATATCCAATTTTATAGTTATTTATCTTTTCTTTGTTGCGTTTTATTATATTTATTGGGTAATCATCTAATTCAATAGGTTTTTCGTTTAAGTCAATTAGAATATTATTTTTAACATTACCTTTGAGTAGAATAATATGGTCACCAAAAACATCTTGAGCAAAATTATTAGATAATAATATGTTACCCATAGAGTCTTGGATAATCATACCATTAAGTACATTATCAAACAATAATCTAAATTTTTCTTCAGAAGATTTTATCAATTCCTCAGTAGCCTTTCGAATAGTAATTTCTCTTTGTATAGAAATCCAATGTGTATAATTGCCACTTTCATCAGCCAAAGGTATTATAATAAAATTAACCCAAAAAGGTGAGCCATTCTTTTTGTAATTAATTAGCTCAACTTCTACACTTTCCCAGTTTTCTAATGCTTTACGTACCCTATCAAGTTCAGTTCTATTTGATAGAGGTCCTTGTAGTTTACGTGGCGATAACCCAATTACTTCGTCAGCATTATATCCAGTCATATCAATAAAAGCTTTATTCACGTAAACAATTCTTGGACCGGGTAAGTCAATGAGTGTTGCTTCAGTAATTACTACTGAATCTTTTATTGTATCAAATAATTTATTGTAAAATTTAAGTTGTTCAGATATGTTTTTGAAATTTAGTAAGTTATATCTTTCTAATTTAAAATTATTTTTATTGGATTGAATGTCTATTGCATTATTTATGTTACACAAAATAAAAGTTTCAATTCGAATTGATTCTTTTAAATCAAATGGAAGTATTAGAAGATAAGAATTTTTGAATGTTTTAGTGTTGAAATCTAATGATAGAGTATTTTCTACAATGGTATTTTTTTCGCAGACAACTTTAATATAATAAAAATCAAAATAAACTTTATGTATATTCAAGAAATTAGAAACATTTTTGCTAGCATAGTCTTTCGAAAAGTAAGACATCATATCAATTAAGAAAATTCCATAAATATCATCATGAGTTTCTTTGACAATTTTAAAATATTCAGTTAAATTTATGAAATCAAAGTTATCTGCAATTATATCTATATGTATATCGCAATTAAATTTAGAAGTGATTTTATTATTTAAAGAATTTAAAAGTATTTCAATATTTTCAGAAATGCTTTGGTTCTCATCTTTAACCTCATTTACCTGAGTGTTATCAAGATTTTCTATTGTAGGTTTCAATAGAAAAAGTGAAATTTCTTCATTTGTTGCATTTTCTTCATTTTTTCTAAAAAAAAAGCCTAAACATTCAACTAAAATCAACTATAAAATAATACTGATTTTATATATTTTTTATAACTTATCAAAACAAACAAAATTACAAACAATAAGTTTCAAATATAAAAAATATTGTTTTATGATCAGAAATAGCAATGCTTATGTTATTAGACATTTTCTAATCTTTTTAACTCTTTATTTAAAATAAAATAACTTAAAATACTTACAATCAAACTTGAAATTACTGATGAAGCAAAAATACCTCTTAAACCAAATTCTGTATAATTTGAAAGAATAAATGCAACTGGGATAAAAATAATAAACACTTGAGAAATATTCAACCAAGCTGCTAAAAAAGGCTTTTTAAGCACATTTAGAGTAGTCGTAACATTAATTATAATTCCGCGCATCCCAATTGTAATTGGTGCAATTTGCAGATATAAAATCATAATCGCTACGATCTCATTATCATTCTTAAATGTCCGTGAAATTTCTTCAGCAAAAAAATATAAAATTGAGCTTGTAATTATACCCCAACTTAGAGCAAATAAATGACCATACTTGATTGCATCTCTAATCCTATCAAATTTTTTAGCACCAAGATTTTGTCCTATAAAAGGACCTAAAACTGTAGAAAATGCCATAAAAACTGCTAACATAACAATTTCTATTCTACTTGCAGCGCCAAGACCTGCTACAGCGGATTCACCGTATTTGGAAACAAATCTCACAATTATACCAAAACCCAACGGCACTATTAAATTGGTCAATACACTTGGTAAACCAACTTGCAAAATACTTTTTGAAGATTTTTTAAACTCGCTTAATATTGGAATTTTTAAAGAAATCATTTTATCACGATATATCAATACATACAAGGAAACAATTAATGTAATAAATCTTGAAATTACAGTAGCCCAGGCTGCTCCAGCAATTCCCAAAGACGGTATTGGTCCCCAACCAAATAATAATATTGGGTCTAAAATTATGTTAATTATCACTGCCAAAAACATAATCATACTTGGCGTTTTAGTATCGCCTGTAGCTCTCGTTGCAGCATTGCCAACCAATGGAATAACAATAAAAATATTACCAGACAAAATAACCGTCATATAATCTCTAATGTATGGGATTAAATCTTGTTTGGCTTTAAATAAATAAAATATATCTTCTAAAAATAAAAGTCCCAGACCTGAAAATATCGCTACAAAAAATAGTGCAATTATTATACTGTCTGTAGTTAATCTTTGCACTAAATTATTATTTCCTTCGCCAATTGCCCTCGAAATAACTGCAGAAGCTCCAATTCCTAATCCCATAGCCACACCAGTGATAAGAAATACAATTGGGAAAGAAAATGTACGAGCTGCTAAAGGTTTGTTCCCTAATTGTGCAACAAAATATGTATCAATTAAATTAAATGAAATCATAAAACCTAAAGCAAATATCATAGGAATTGAATTAAAAAATAATTGCTTTGGTATATTGCCTTCGGTATATTGAGATAGTTTTTTGGTATTTTGATTTGTTGAAATTTTTGTATCAACTTCTTTTTGTTCTTTTGTCATCTTTATTTATTAATATTATTTAGTTGAATTTATTTTACTTTTTTAAACTTTTTGGAATAATGCTACAAAAAATCCATCAGAATTAAAATAATGAGGAAAAATTGTAAGAAAACTTTTATTATCATTTAATGAAAAATTTTCTTTTAGTGTTTTTTCTAATAATTCGTTGATACTTTTATCACAAAATTTGAATATGTTGATTGGTTTTAGTTCTGGACTATTTTCAAAAATAAATTTAACCACACCAATATTTTCTTCATAATTTAATGAACAAGTGATATACAATATAATCCCATCATCTTTTAGAAATAATTTTGTTTCATTTATCAAATTAATTTGAATATTTTGAAACTCATTAATTTTATTTTCTGAAATTCTGTATTTAATATTTACATCACGTCTATTAGTGCCAAGACCTGAGCAAGGTGCGTCAATTATAGCCAAATCAAAAAACTGATTAAATTTTGAGTTGTTCGTTTGGTTTATCACTTCCGGAAATATATTTCTTTTTCGTTTTGATTTTTTAAGTCTTAACCTAAGTCCATCAAGTCTTAGAGAATTGATATCAGAGCTATAGATTTGGAAATTGTGCTGATTGGTATTTAGATTAGAATTTTTGTTTTGGAAATGATTTAAAATCTCATCAGCAAAAAGTAAAGATTTTCCACCACCACCTGCACAAGTGTCTAATATATTAATATTATTATTTTGTTTGATGTTACTAATTATATACCCTTTTACAAACTCGAAAGTTAATTGACTACTAAAATCTTGTATTTCAAAATCACCATTTTTAAATGTTTCAAAATCAGTCAATTTTTTGTTTGAGTTATCCTCAATTACAAAACAGTTGGGAAGTAAGTAATTTTTAAATTGAATTTGCTTCTTTTCAAATTCAATGCTTATGTTTTTTACATTATCTACAGCTCTAAAATAAACATTTGCTTTTTGATTTAGAGTGATTAATGTATTTATTAAATGTGTAAAATTTAAAGTTTCTGCATTAATTGAATTGTAAATACTTTTGACGATATTTATTGGAAAAGAGTATTTGATAGAAATCTGCTCAAATAAAATATCAAGAGAATTATCAAGTGAATTTTGCTCAAATTTATTGTTTGTGAAATTGGATTCTATAATTGAATTTAATGTAACATTAAATTCGGTAAGTTCATTATTAATAATTTGGAATATAGTTTCAGTAATAGTTTCGTTAAACTCGATGTTCGCTATTTCAATATCTTTTGATATAATATCTTTTGTTACAATATTTTTTTCTATTAAAATATTTAATAGTTTCGCGATGTTTGTTTTGAAATCAAAAAAATGATATTTAGCTTCAATTTCAGAAATAAAATTATTTTCTACTTCTAACAAAACAATCGAAATATAAAA
>JBEICW010000012.1:0-18415 GCA_040383785.1 Ignavibacteria bacterium
AATAATGGATCTCTTTTATAAACTTCTTCCATTTCTGCTTCTGGTCTATAATTGTCTTGTTTGTCTGAATTAGAGTGAGAGCCAATTCTATCACATTCTGCGTGAATCATTGCAGGTCCATGTCCAGCTAGGCAATATTCTTGCGCTTCTTTGAATGCTCTATGACATTCAAATGGGTCTCTACCATCAATATTGATAATTTTAAGATTTTTAAAACCAATAAAACTATCCGATACTACTAGATTTGCATTTACTTCTTTTAAAGGAACTGAAATACCGAATTGATTATTTTGAATTACAAAGATTACCGGTGCTTTGTCAAAATTAGCTGAACCAATTGCTTCGTAGAAATAACCTTCAGCACAAGCAGAATCTCCGCCAGAATAATAAGCTATTTCATCGCCATCATATTTTTTGATTGCTCTGGCTACACCAGCAGCATGCAATGAATGATTACCAGTACAAGAAGAAACGTTTTGTACATTGATAGAAGGTTTAGCAAAGTGATTAGACATGTGACGTCCACCGCCAGCTACATCAGTTTCTTTACTCAAACCATTTAAGATAATTTCTTCTGGAGTTAATCCAGCAGAAAGACTTGTTAAAAAGTCTCTATAATAAGGGAATAAAAAGTCTTTGTTTGGTCTAAATGCTTGACCTAATGCTAATTGGATACCATCATGTCCAGCAAATGGAGCGTGATATGACCAACCTTTAGCCATTTTAAGATATAAAGCCGCTTTTTCGTCTAATTTTCTACCCAAATGATTTAATTTATACCATTTTACGATAGTTTCTTTATCGAAACCACTCATATCAAATTTTGAATGTAAAAATACTTCTACTTCTTTGCCACCATAATTCATTTTTACAGTAGTACCTTGTTTAGCTTTGTTAGCACCTTGAACATTTGAACTAACTGTAGTTTTTGCTACTGGTTTGGCTGGTGCTTTAGCTGCAACTGGTTTTGCTGCTGGTTTAGCAGCTACTTTTGCAGGTGCTTTTGTCGCCACAGCTTTAGCTACTGGTTTTGCAACAGGTTTTGAAGCTACTACTTCGGCAATTGCTTTAGAATCTTTTGGTTTATTACTACCTTTTGATTTAGAAGAAGGTTTAGTCATAATTTACCTCTATTTATTTAAAATTTAAAAATTTAATTTTTCTTTTTTGTTAATTATATAATTGTATTTATATATAAATAATAATCACTTTTCAATATCAGAATATTTTTTATAAATTGCTCTTTTACCAAATAATCTTGCAATCGGAGCAACTGTATTCATAAGTAAATTTTGAACACCAACTGGCACATCAGCCAAATAAGATTTGCTGTCCAAATATTTTAATGTTACTAATTCTTGTGCCAATCCAGCTTTACCATTTGGCATTTTGCCATCTATAGTTAAACCAATAATATTTTCTAATAAATAATCAAAATCAAGTGCCGGCTCTATCGTATGAATATACTCAATCATTTCATCACTATTATTATAATGATTATGTTTAATGCCTTTTTCTAAAGTAATCTTTTGTCCTGCACCAATTTCAGATGTTTTACCAACTTGCCAGATAGTCAATTTCCCACTAATCACTTCAAAAGTTTCGTCTTGCAAAACGTGGAAATGGTTAGGTACTAACTCACCCTTCAAATAAACTTTATGTTTCAAAACAACTCTTTTGCCACCTGATGATTTGGCTGTTTCTAAAAACTCAAATTCATCACCAGTTTGTGGATTTTTATATATTTGACCTTGCTTTGGCATATTTGTATTAGTTTAATTATATTAGTTTAAAATTTAATACTATAAATTACTTAACGTCTTTATCTGCATTTAATTTATACATATAACCCCAGTTTTCTGGTTCTACTTCATCAATTACAATATGAGTAGTTTCTGGTCTTTTGCCTAATATATTCACCAAACTATCAGTAATCTCTTTTACTAATTGTCTTTTTTGCTCTACTGTAGCACCTTTAATCAACTTTACATTTACAAATGGCATAAAATTAATCCCAAGTATTTATTCACTTCTAATTAAAACATTTATTATATAAAGTATCAGGTGCTATGTCAAGTCCATTAGACCAAACAATAGTTCCTAACTCTTTATCTACTTCAAAATTTCTAAAAAAATCTACTTCTTTCAAATCTGAATACAGACCATTTCTTTTCGTATATTCTGTAAAATCAAAAACAGCAACCTTATTATCAGAAAAAGATAATTTCAAAACATAATCTTTTACATATTCTGAATGAATGATTTCTATCATAATTAACTCCATTTAAAAATTATAATGGTTTAATATTATTCAATTTTTCACCATTTACAGCTAAGTTCCAATTTTGCAACAACTCTTCTTGATTTTCAACCGCCCATTCTTTTACTAAACTTAATGCTTTAGTTGGGAAGTTACCATTAATAACTTCAAGTTTACTAATGTCAAAAATTACTTGATACTCATTATACTTTGCATGAAAATGTGGCGGATTATGATCATCATAATACATCATAATACATCATAATAATTATACCATAAAATCTTGAAATAACAGGCATATCGAAAGTTTTAAAGTTTAACAATGAACTAAAACCAAAATAAATAATCTAAGCTTTATCCAAATACTCTTGGACTTTATCCGAAACTATTTGTGGATTTGCTTTTCCACCAGTTTGTTTCATAACTTGTCCAACAAAAAAACCCAACATTCTTGTTTGACCGGCTTTGTATTTTTCAACGTTTTCTGCATTTGCAGCTATAATTTCACTTACCATTTTATCAATCAAGCCCACATCACTAACTTGCTTTAAGCCCTTTTCTTCTACAATAACCGATGGCAATTTACCAGTAGAATAAGACTCTGGGAAAATCTCTTTTGCTATTGCACTCGAAATTACACCATCAGCCGATAACTCTGCTAATTCTGCAAAAATCCTTGGGTCGATATTAACTTCCGAGAAGCTCACATTTTTCTCTGACCTAATACGCAATGCTTCGGTCATAATCCAATTACTTACAAGTTTGTAAGTCTTTTCATTTTTCTTTTCTAATAACGAGCAAGTAAGTTCATAATAATCTGCTAATTCTTTTTCCTCTACCAAAATAGACGCATCATAGTTAGGAATACCATATTGCTCAATTAATCTCAATTTTCTATTTAATGGCATTTCAGGAATAGATGCTCTAATTTTCTCTTTCCATTCTTCGCTTACAATCACTGGCACCATATCTGGCTCTTGGAAATATCTATAATCATGAGCCATTTCTTTAGACCTCATTGGCTTAGTCTCATTTTTATTTCCATCCCACATGCGTGTTTCTTGGACTATTACTCCACCATTCTCGATAACTTCAATTTGTCTTAATATCTCAAATTCAATTGCTTTTTCTACATTACGGAAACTATTTAGGTTTTTTACCTCAGTACGAGTACCAAATTTATCAGCATCTTTTCTCATTACCGACACATTGGCATCACACCTCAAAGCACCTTCTTCCATATTCCCATTAGAAATGCCCAAATACATCACAATTTGTTTGATTTGCATCAAATATTTATAAGCTTCGGCGGCAGAGCGAATATCGGGTTTGCTCACAATCTCAATCAAAGGCACACCAGCTCTATTCAAATCCACCAAAGTATCGATATCCAAATCGTGAATAGATTTGCCCGTATCTTCTTCCATGTGAATACGTTCAAGTCCAATACGTTTAAGTGTAAAATCATCATTTTCAATATTTATAAATCCATCATAGCAGATTGGGTCAGCATATTGGGAGATTTGGTAGCCCTTAGGCAAATCTTGGTAGAAGTAGTTTTTTCGTGAAAAAGTAGATTTTTCTCTAATTTGGCAATTGGTAGCCAATCCCATCATAGTAATAAACTCAACTAAATTTTTATTAAGCACAGGCAGTGCGCCCGGCAAACCTAAACACACAGGGCAAGTATTAGAGTTTGGCGACAAACCAAAAGTAGTTGAGCAGCTACAAAAAGCTTTACTTTTAGTCAAAAGTTGGGCGTGTACCTCTAATCCAATAACTGCTTGATAATTAGAATTATAACTTTGATTGTTGTTTGAAGACATATAAATGATTAATCTTTTTTATTTTTGTAATTTTAATATGATTTTTAGAATTTATATAAAAATAAAATCTTAAAAATCGAATTATAGACGAACAACTTAGAAATATAAATGTAATACAATAGAAATAAATCACATAAAATGGAATATTTTTCACCTTTTATATGAATACAGTTACAAAATTACAAAATAAAATAGAAATCATTATTATAAAATGTGGGAAAGTGGGTATTTTTGAGAAATTATAAGTAAAATATCTTGCTACAATAATTACACACCTTCGGTGTTTCAATCAATTTAAAGAAAAAACGATTTTTTGTAATTAATTTAACTTTAATTTAGATAAAATACATAATTTTGCAATATCGTCTATAAAGTTTCAAAAAATTGTATTTTAAATTATACTTATAGATTAGTCTTATATGTTTTCCTTATAGATTTTTCTTTATTGGTATTCACTTCATTTAAATCAAAAAATAATGTCTAATAATAGGTTATTAATATATTTACTTTCTTCTACTTTAATTTTTGCTGGGCTAATCGCTGGTATAGTTATATATATCACTTCGACTGGTATGCCTTCGCTTGAGCAATTAGAAAATCCACCGCAATCGCTTGCCACTCAGATATTTAGTGAAGATGGTGAAATTTTAGACCATTTTTTTATCGAACGTAGGGTAACTCTGCCACTTAGCCAAATCCCCAAAGATTTTATTAATGCTTTGGTAGCAACTGAAGATAGAAAATTTCATAGACATTGGGGTATTGATGTTGATAGGATTTTTAAGGCAACACTCAAAAATATTATGGCTGCCCGTGCCAAAGAAGGTGCATCTACAATCACACAACAATTAGCCAGAAATCTATTTTTAGACCAATCAATCAATCTTGGACGGAAAATACGTGAGGCGTCAGTTGCCGTGCAGATAGAAAATACATACACAAAAGATGAAATCTTGGAAATGTATTGCAATACTGTTGCGTTTGGGCGTGGTGCGTATGGAATAAATGTAGCAGCTAAAACTTACTTTAATAAAAAACCTATGGAACTTACTACCGCGGAATGTGCGTATTTAGTTGGTTTGCTCAAAGCACCCTCTCATTATGATGTTAGAGTTGATGAAGAAAGAGCAATTAGAAGAAGAAATCTTGTTTTAAATTTGATGTTTTCTAATAAATATCTTTCCGAAGATGAATATTGGGAATATATCGAAGAGCCAATAAATTATACTCGTGGCAAGGGCAGAAATAATATTGATGATATTGCCCCACACTTTGTAGAGTATATCAGACAACAAGTTAGAGACGAAGAAAAAGTTAAAGATTATGATTTATATAAAGATGGATTGGTAATCAAAACATCATTAAATTCTCGCATCCAAAAATACGCAAATGAAGCAGTAGAAGAGCATTTACTCCAATATCAAGCTCAATTTAATAAGAGTTTTAGTTGGAACAAAAATAAAGACTTATTGAAAAAAATAGTAAGTGAAGCAATTAGAAAGCATCCACTTTATATTACTGCCAAAAAGGAAAATAAGCAGACAATTGCTGATAATCTAAGAAATAACGAAAAATTCGTTGATTCTGTCAAGAGTATTGCAACGACCGTTCAGATTGGTTTGGTGGTAATAGAACCAACTACAGGAGCTGTATTAGGATTGGTGGGAGCATCACCTAAGTTTATGAAAGAAAACCCTGATGCAAAATATTCATTAAACCATATAACTCAAATTAGACGCCAGCCAGGTTCATCAATTAAGCCATTTGTTTATGCTATGGCATTGGAAAAAGGTATGAAGCCCGAAGATTTGATTGGCTGTGGTCCATTTAGTTGGACTGACCCAAGTAGTGGTCAAGTATGGTCGCCATCATCCGGTACTAATGATTGTCCTGACCAAAGTTATAGAATGACTTTGATAGATGGGCTTCGTAAGTCGGTCAATTCTGTAGCCGCAAGATTAATTACTCAAATCACATCTCCAGCCGAAGTGAAAAATATATTAATTAAAGCAGGTATTGAGAGCAAAATCAATGCTGTGCCGGCGCTTGCATTGGGAGCGGGTGGGGAGTTCAAACCAATTGAATTAATCTCTGCTTACAGCGTTTTTTCAAATGAGGGATTTGCTGTTAAACCATTTTTTCTGAATGAAGTAGAAGATAAACAAGGTAATTTAATCTATAAAAAAAATCAAGGTAGACAGGTATCTGATGTACTAAATAGAGAAGTTGCTCAAAATACAACTTATATGTTGGAGCAGGTAGTAAATCGTGGGACAGCAGCAAGAATTAGAACATACTTCAAAGGTATTGCTGCAGCTGGTAAAACTGGTACAACTAATAACAATACAGATGCGTGGTTTATTGGCTATACTCCAGAATTACTATGCGGGATTTGGGTTGGATTTGATGACCAAAGATTTAATTTTGATGTGATGGGTGCAGGCGGTCAGGGTGGTAGAGCAGCAGGTCCGATTTGGGGTAAATTAATGAGTAAAATTTATGCAGATAAGTTACTCCCTTATCGTAAAAAATCATTTGATTATAATAATACTGACATAAACCCAGCAAACATAGATTCACTTCGAAATCAACCAATAGAAGAAATAGAAGAGATTAGGTAAGGAAAAGAATTGTTGAAAGAATTTTCTAACTTTTGATTATATTACATTTTAAATTAAGTTAAATTAAAATTTTATATTTAAATGTCACATAGAAGGATTGTAATCGGTGATATTCACGGATGTCCCAAAACATTAAATAAATTACTTAATGACAAAATCAAAATCCACAAAAGTGATTATATTTACTTTTTGGGGGATTATATAGATAGAGGTCCTAATTCCAAAAAAGTTATTGATATCATTATCGAATTACTAATTATGGGATTTAATGTAAAGTGTTTGATTGGAAATCATGAATTAATGTTATTGGAGTCTGTACATTCTAATATTACTTTCCAAACTTGGCTAAAAAATAGTGGCAAGGTAACTTTGGATAGTTTCAAAATCTCACACCCCTCTCAGCTAAAACGCAGGTATATGCTTTTTTTTCAGAGTTTGCAATATTATATAGAGTTAGATGATTTTATTTTAGTACACGGCGGACTAAACTTCGATATAGAAGAACCACTCAAAGATGTACTTTCTATGTGTTGGACAAGAAACTTAACAGTTGACAAATCTAAAATCGGTGGCAGACGCATTATTGTAGGGCATACCCCTACTAAACTCAGCAAAATTAAAAAAACTATAGAAGAAGATAGAATATTATTAGACGGTTGTTGCGTTTATGATAATTTAGAAAATGAGATGGTTTATTTAGTTGCTTTATAGTTAAATTCAATGGAACTATTTACCCAAAAGAATGTAGAATAAATTATAAAAAATGCTTCCTTTATAATTTTTAAAACAACTCTTAATAAGTTTCTACATTATAACTTGAAATACCGCCATCAATCGTTATGTATAGTTTTTTAGTTGATTTATTGAAAGATTGTGTTTCGTATAAATCATCATCAATTCTAATAAAATTCTTGAAATTATTTTCAGTTAATGCCGTTTTTGTAATTATTTGACAGCCAATATTTTTTGGGATTTTGATTTTTATTTCTGTTGCTCCCGAATTAATATTTAAATAAGATTTCTCTATTTTTTCACCAACTTTTATTTTTATTTCTGCTGCTCCTGCGTTTATTTCTAATGAGTCAAAATTTATATTAGTTAAATCATAATCAAACTCACCTGCTCCGATATTAGACTCAATTGTCCATAATGTATTTTCACTTAAAATAAAATCAATTTTTCTATCAAAATCATTTTCATCTATATCTACATTTTTATTTTCATTTTTATCAGTGAATGTTTTATAAATAACATCATATTTTTTGAAATTTGTATCTTGAGAAGTATATAATTTCCCAAAATCCATCTCTGTATTAGATTTTACCTCAATTAAATATTCATTTTTAGTAGAAAATAATTTAAAATCTCCAGCACCAGCATTCATTGTAAAGTGAGCTTTTTTGTAATTTGAATCTAAAATAATTTGTTTGACATCTTGATATTCGGATAAATTTTGGTTTTGGTCATCGTCATTATTTGTATTTATTTTTATAAATTTTGACTTTTTAACTATGTTTACCCAATTATAATCTGTGTTAAACATATTTAATATAAGAACTACAATCAAAATCGCACCTAATGAAGCATTGATTTGTTTTACTATCAATGGTAATTTAAAAAATGAAATCCCATACATAATTAATAAAAGAGGCCAGAAATCAATGAATTTAGATTGATAAATATCCAAATGAATATTCAAATTTGATAATAATACAATTAAACCAACCAAAAAGAACAAAGTTCCCCAAAATACTGATTTTGGTTTAATTATATCAACTTTAGATTCTTCTCTGTATTTGTAACCTTTGAAATTATTAGAAGTATTTTGGTTTGAATAATTCTGATTTGAATAATTCTGATTATTTGAATTATTATTACTAGTATCATTTATAGAATTATCCGAATTATTTTTTGAGCCATCTTCTTTTGGCGAATCTTCACCTAAATTTGTAGAATTTTGTTCCATTTTGTTCTTCAATTTTAAAAGATTTTTGATTATTTAATTTTGATTTGATTCGTATTTATTAGGTACAATTGCATACAATTTACTTTTGTCGTAATTTACTTCCGAAAATAATATATACACCTAAAATCATTAATAAAATTGGGAAAATTGTATTAAAAGTAAAAAATGGTATAAACATATTAGCTAATATCACTATACCAATTAATATTAGAATCACTCCAAAAATTACTCGTGAGCCACTACCATTTGAATTATCTAATTCATTATTTTGAGAATAAAAACTATTATAATATTCTCTATAATTTTCATTTTCATTTTCATTTTCATTAATTGCGTAGTAAGCATTTGTTACATTTTGATACATATTTTGATTATTAATATAATCAAAATTAGTGAAATTAGTGTTTTGAGGATTTTCTGAATAAGTGTACTCGCTACCGAATAATTCAGTATCTTTTGGCAATACAAACATTAATATCAAATACACTAAGAAAAATGAACCAACACCAAATAAAGTTCCGAACACAAATAATGCTCTTACAAAAACTGGGTCAATATTAAAATAATCGGCAATACCACTTGCCACACCAGCAAATATCTTTGAACTTGTTCTTTTATATATTTTTTTCATTGTTTTTATAAGTTTAGTATTTGTTTGGTATTATATTAATATTCTTTTATATTGGAATACTGCATATTGTTATCATTAGAATTATTGTTGTTATTATAATTAGAAGCATTATTATAATTATTTGATTGATTGTTATTGCGATTGCCCATCACTTCAAAATCTTTTGGCATCATAAACCATAAAATTATATAAAGCAATAATGAACTACCACCAAGGAAAAAACCAACTAAAAACAAAACTCTTATAATAATTGGGTCAATTTCAAAATAATCCGCCAAACCACTTGCTACGCCACCTAATTTTTTGTGAGTAGTTCTTTTGTATAATTGTTTCATAGAATTTACCTGTAAAATATAGCATAATATAAAATGTTTAAAAAAAAAAAATTCTTTTTCTGTAATTAAGATTTCAAACTTATTGATTTGTAACCTCTTACAATTAGCATTACGATATTTTAAAAAATTAGTTTCACATTATTATAATTTTTTTAAATATTTTAAAATCATACATTTTTATCAGTTTAAATTAATCAGTTACTAAGCAAAAATCTATATTTCTTTTATTCAGATTAGTTTTTACAATTTTCACTTTAATTCTACTACCAATTCTATAGATTTTTTTCTTCCTTCTGCCAATCAAGCTAAATTTTTCTTCATCAAAGAAATAATAATCATCTGTAATGTCTTTGATATGCAATAGTCCTTCAACGAAAATTTTATCTACTGTGATAAATAAACCAAATGACGTAACCCCAGTTACAGTGCCTTCAAACTCTTCGCCAATGTAATTTTCTGCAATCATTACTAATGCGACTTTATTTGCAGCTCTTTCCGTTTCCATTGATGTTCTTTCTGTAAATGTAATAGCAGCAGAAATACTTTTTACAAACATTTTCAGATAATCAATTCTATCTTGAGTAAGTTTTTTGAGAGAATATTCTTTTATAAATCTATGTACAATCAAATCTGCATATCGTCTAATTGGTGATGTAAAATGAGTATAGTCATCAAACCCAAGACCAAAATGTCCAAAATTTTGATGAGAATAAATTGCTTTGGGTAGTGAACGAATTAATATTTGATTAACTACATTTGCCTCCGTTGAGTCTTTAAATTCATGTAATAAATCATTAATTTCCTTAGAACTCACTTTACGTTGTTTAATTTTTTTATTTACCAAAAATGCAATTAATTGCAAAGAGTCGTTTATAACTTTAGGGTCTGGATCTTCGTGTATTCTATAAATAAACGGCAAAATATCTACTCGTTTATTCATTTCTGATAGTGCTTTAACGTGCTTTGCAACAACTCTATTTGCTGCAAGCATACATTCTTCCACAAGCTGAGTAGAGGCTGTTCCACGTTTTAAGACCACCTCATTTGGTCTGCCATTTTCATCAACTTTAAATCTAAGTTCCGAAGTATTAAAATCAATTCCACCTTCTTTAAATCGATTTTCTCTTAATTTTAGAGCCAATGTATTAAGAGGTAAAATCAACTCTTCAGCCAATTCACCAGACTTATTTTGGATAATCTCAAATACTTCTTCATAAGTAAATCTGCGTTTACTTTTAATCACAGATTCATATACTTTATAATTTACTACATGGTAAGATTTATCATATTCTATATCAACACTAAATGCAAATCTAATTTCGTTTGGTTTGAGAGAGCAAATATTATTTGACAACTCTTCCGGAAGCATAGGAATAACTCTATCAACCAAATAAGTTGAATTACCTCTAAAACGTGCTTCAATATCAAGTTGTGTATTTTCTTTTACATAATAGCTAACGTCTGCAATATGCACACCTAAAAGTAAATTCCCATTATCAAGTTTTTTGAGAGACAAAGCATCATCAAAGTCTTTTGCATCAAATGGATCAATAGTGATAATTGTCTCATTTCGCAAATCTACTCTATCTTTATAAGATTTTTGATTTTTAGGAACTGAATATGCTTTTGCCTCTTCGATGACTTCATCAGGAAAAACTTGGTTAAGTTCAAATTCAGCAACAACTTTGTCAAATTCTTTTTTGATATCTAATACATTTGCAGTTTTTTGGACTACTTCTATTACCGTTGAAGTAGGTAATTTAAGTGGGTCAGTCCATTTGAGTAAACGTGCTTTTACTTTTTGTCCAACTTTTGCACCATTTAGATTTTCTTTTGTAATCAGAAAATCTACATAATATTTGTCCATATCCAAAGGGCGAATATAAAGATGTTCATCTTCAAATTCCACAAAACCAACAAACTCATGTTTTGCTCTTTCTAAAATACTTACTACTTCACCAAAAATTTTGTTCTTTTTTTCACGTGAAATTTTAATCTCAACTTTATCGCCATCAAGAGCATTAAAAATATCTCTTCTTTTGAAATATATCTGGTTGTATTTGCCATCTTCTATTTCAGCAAATATTTTATTTTTTTCAAAGTAAATAGTTCCAATAGTATGATTTTCGATTTTTGCAATATTCATAGTGTATTTTCTACGGCTTGATTTAGACAAAATATTCGTATCGCAAAGATACATTAAATTATATTTCAAATCGTCATAGTCGTCAGAATTAGATTTAATTCCTAATAATTTAGAAATTTCATTTAATTGGAGTGAAGACTCTTCTTTGAAGAGTTCTAATATTTTGGTAATTAATTTTTCGTTTATCATTTGTTTTATTAATTTTAAATTATTTGTAAATATTTTTATACAAATTACAATATAGTTGATTAAACTCAAAATAAATAAGTTAAATGTGTTTTTTAAAACTTAAAAAATCACTTTAAAAAGAGTGCAAAAAGTGCAAAACTTTTAGTTTTATAGTAAAAAAAGGCACCCTTGCCTGTTTGTTCTTTGAAGAAACCCCTGTCTAAATCTTTCCCCACAAAGTAGGGAAAGACTTAATGAAGAAAAAGGGAAATTTAGATTTTGTTAGAGACGGTTATCAGAACCGTCTAAAAGGTTTTGATTTAGAAATTGTATTGCAGTTATAAATTCCTGCGACACTAGCCCGATATTTGTAGACAAATATCGACCCGCCCGGCGGGCAGGTGAAAGTTGGAAATGCAAGTAAAATAGTGAAATATCGTGAAGTTTTTTGCGGGAAAATGCCAAAATTAGTGCAAATGTTGCAAAATTCTGCTTAATGAATAAACAAGCAAAACTGAATGTTTTACTAAATTGCAAAAAAAAGCCAACTAGTACTAAATTAATTTCGCTTGTAATTATTTGATTTGTAACTATTTAAAAAATAAATAAAAAATCTCTGTTATATTTTAATCATTTTTCAGTCTTTTTATAAAGGAAAAACAATGTCTAATAAAACATTAGCAATCATTAAACCAGATGCAGTAGCAAATAATGCAATCGGTGGTATCGTAGAAAAAATCCAAGGTGCAGGATTTAAAGTAAATGCTTTGAAACTTACTAAATTAAGTGCGGTTCAAGCAGGTGAATTTTATTCAATTCATAAAGAAAGACCTTTTTATAATGACTTAATAGCTTATATGACAAGCGGTCCGGTTGTACCAATTGCATTAGAAAAAGAAAATGCAGTTGAAGAATTTAGAAAATTAATTGGTGCTACTGACCCATTAAAAGCTGATGAAGGTACTATCCGTAAAATTTATGGTGTGAATATCGAAGCTAATGCTATTCATGGCTCTGATAGTGATGAAAATGCACATAACGAAATTTTATTCTTCTTTAGTGCAAGTGAAGTTGCTAACAACAAATAAGAATAATTAGCAAATATTACCAACTGAATTAATTTTTTTATAAGTCCTTTCTTAAGATTTAATCTATTGAAAGGGCTTATAAAATTAAAACTGAAATAAAACTATATACTTTACTCTAATTTACAAAAAGGAATTAATTAGATGATAACAATTTTCAAATCTAAAAACAGTGGGCTTTTTGCTCTTATTGCAAATGTTTTTTTTATGTTTTTGGCAATTAATTTGTCTGCCCAAGATAAATCTAAAGACGAGAAAACAACATCAATCACTGGAGCAAGTGCAAACCAAAGCAAATTAAGTTACAAAGTTCCTTTCAAAATTCCTGTTAGTGTTTTTAATAAATTTAGATTATCTGAATCTACAAAAGTAAAAAGAATTTATTCTGATAGTACAAGTATAGAATACACTCGTAATACTACATATTACTATCATTTGAGAGCTATTTCTTTTCCTGAAGAGGGCTTCCAAAAAGTTTTTGCTTCTATAGATTCAATGGAATATGAATTTCAATCAGGCAAAAAAATCGTTAAATTTGACGACCAAGATGATGAGTCTATGCCACCATTACACGAAAGAGACTTTTTACTTTTTATACAACCATTGGGCAAAACATTTCAAGCAATTTATTCTAACTATGGTCAAGTAGCAAGAATTGAAGGTGAAGATTTAGATGAAAAACGTACAAATATCAAAAATGATATTCCTAAATATGAAAACCCAGAGCGATTAGTTGCAATTTTAGATAAATTATCAGACCAAGAATTAATTAAAATAATTGACCCACTTAAAAATATTTTACCTACTTTCAAAGTTAATTTTGACACAACTTGGAGTAGGAATATTGATTTGAATTTAGATGTATTCAAAGTTAAAGGAGATTCTAAAGTTAAATTGAATGATTATAGAAATAATAATTATCAATTATTAGCAACAATGGATTCGCTGATTACCGACCAAAAAACTTTTAGATTGCCTGATATGAATAAAGAAGCCGATTTATTGCAATTTATAGGTAAAGGAACTTATTCTTTGGATATATCTAATGCAGGTGCCCCTACTTATGGCAAAGCAGAGTTATATTACGAACTTAAAGGCAAAATTACAAATAATGAATTTTATCAAACATCTCAAACTACACTTATTTGGGACTTGATGGCAAGAACGAGCTATTAATGACAACAAATAAATATTTAGATTTAATGACGAAAATAATCAATTATTCTGGAATTTTGATTTTATATTTATTAGTAAGTTACTCCACTACTAAAGCAGATGATAATAGTTTGCCTTCTTATAAAGAAATGAATAAAGCAGTGAATTTTATCAACAAAACACAAGAGTTAAATAACTATTTGGGTGATAATTTTAATATAGACGAAACTGAAAAAAAAATTGAATATTATAAGGGTAAATTTACAACAAATGACAGAGATGAGTGTTTTGTATTCTTACCTTGCCATGATGAAACCGCTCCCTACTCTGTAGAATTCAGTAATTTTGGTGTTTTATTTTATAAAGTTAAAAATCAAGACAAATGGCAATTTATTAACGAATATATTGAGATTGACACACTTTATACTTTGGATTTTGATAAAGATGGTTTATATGAATTAGTTACTGAAATTTCTTGGTTTGGGAATGGCGAATTTGGCACAAAACATTGTGTTACAAGTTTGAAGAATAGTAAATTTGTTGATTTATTTTTAAGAAAAAGCTTAGATTTAGATGGACAGGTAATGGCACCTGATGATTTAAATTTAGAAAAACAATTTCTATATGAATTTGACTACAAAGATATAAATTCAGATGGTAAAATTGATATAATCGAAACATACAAAGTTGGGAAAATCATAAAATTTAAGGGTAAATCTGAAACACCTATTTATAAATATAAAACAACTATCAAGAATTATCTAAATATAAATGGTAAATTTGTTTTAGATAAAAAATCCAAGAAGAAAAAATAATTTGGAATTATTCTTTAAATTCAAAAGGTTAATTTATTTTTAACGAAACTCAAAATAAAATAAGTCATTCATCTGAGAATTATTCTGAGAATTATTCTGAAAATTATTCTGATATTAATAATTACAGTTTTCAGATTAACTTATCTAATAATAGTTTAAACAAGCTCACAAAACTATTACCTATTTTCTATTTATCCGAAAAACTTAAAAAGAGTTTCAAAGAAGAAATTGAACTCCGTGATGGTCTGAAAGTAATTATTAATGAATACAAACCTAAAAAGAACATCAACATTTCGTTTGATATACAAAATGCACCTGTAGAATTAGCTTTTTGTTTGACTGGCAGAATGAGTGTAGAGTTTGAAACTTATAGTGGCTATAAAGACACTTTAGAAGTAAGCAAGGGGTCGGCTGCATTCTTTTATCTGCCTAATACACGTGGCAAATTAAGCATTTATGCTAATGAAAAATTAACAATAGTTTCATTGCATTGTTCCCCAAAATTCGTATCTCAATTTATTGATTCTGAAAATATGACATTATCTGGAAATTTAATTCAGATTACTGAAAATAAAATCAATAAAGCTTTTGTTGAACTTACTAATTCTAATACTTGGATGACCAATTTGATTTATCAAATTTATAATTGTAATTTTGAGGGTGCGTCCAAAAAAATGTTTCTTGAAGCGAAATCTATTGAATTAATAACTATACTGATAGAACACCTCAAGTCGCAGTTTGTAGATGAAAATGACATAATACTTACACAAGTGGATTTGAAGAAGATACAGACAGTAGAAACTATCTTAAAAAGTGATTTGGTTGAGGTACCAACCCTTTTGGAATTAGCAAATATAGCCGGAATGTCGCACACAAAACTCAATAAATCATTCAAAAAAGTTTTTGGAAATACTGTCTTTAATCACCTTAGAGAATTGAGAATAGAAAAAGCGAAGGAGCTATTGGCTTTGGGAACAAAATCGATTACTGATATTGCTTATGAAACAGGTTGGAGCAGTCCAAGTCACTTTACTAAAGAGTTCACTAATAAATTTAATATAACACCCAAGAGTTATATGAAAATTTCTAAAGATAACTGAAGTATTTAATTTATTAACGTAATATCTTCCTGCTGTATATCTTAATGCTATATATCTTTATGCTATATATCTTTTATGCTATATCTAAATATGAGTTTTTAGCATAACCCAATTTGATTAAATTTTGCTTTAAGATTAAATTTTGGGGTTTGTTTAGCTTAGGATCGTAATCTAATATTTCTATAGCTTGATCTCTAGCTGTTTTTATAATTTCTACATCTTCTACCAAATCTATATACTTGAAATTCGGCAAACCAGATTGTTTAACACCCAGAATATCTCCAGGACCACGCAACTTTATATCGACCTCTGATATTTCAAATCCATCATTTGTTTTAGCCATAGTTTTTAGTCTGATAATTGCTGCTTTTTTCTCAATTTCATTTTGCTCAATGCCACCAACTTTTATTCTAAATTCATCTTTTGTTATAAGGAAACAATACGATTGTTCTGAACCACGTCCTACTCTACCACGTAATTGATGTAACTGAGATAACCCAAATCTATCAGCATTTTCAATCACAATTACCGAGGCATTTGGCACATCAATTCCAACTTCAATCACAGTTGTAGCTATTAATATATCGTATTTTTTATTATAAAAATCTAGCATCACTTCTTCTTTCTCTTTCCATGTCATTTGACCATGTACCAAGCCCAATTTAAACTCTGAAAAAATTTCGTTGCTCAATAATTCATGATGTTCTGTTGCAGATTTTAGCATCTCCATTTTGTCGGATTTATCTACTAATGGATAAACTAAAAATGCTTGCCTACCTTCGTGGATTTTATCTTTGATAAATTCAAAAACCTCTTTTGTTTGGCTCTCAAACTTAACTTTGGTAATGATTTCTTTTCTTTCTGCTGGTTTGGTTTTGATTACCGAAACATCTAAATCGCCATAATAAGTGAGATTTAATGTTCTTGGAATTGGAGTTGCAGACATCACCAAAATATGAGGTGCAGCCAAGTTCTCCAATGAATCTTTAGCCAATTTAACCAAATCTGCCCTTTGTTGAACGCCAAATCTATGTTGTTCATCAATGATAATTAGACCTAATTTTTTGAATTTTACTGTCGCTTGAAATAGAGCATGAGTGCCAATAATTATATTAGCATTACCGTTTAATATTTCTTCTAAAGATTCCTTTTTTTCTTTGCCTTTCATTCCTCCAAGTAATTTTATTACTTTTATATCGGTATTTTTTAGTAATTTTGAAATACCTGAAAAGTGTTGCTCGGCAAGTATTTCAGTAGGTGCCATAATTAAAGTTTGATAGCCATTTTCACAAACCATAAGCATACTTAATGTAGCAACAATAGTCTTGCCAGAGCCTACATCTCCTTGCAAAAGTCTATTCATCGGCTTGCCACTTTTCATATCAGCAGCTATTTCATTTAACACTTTTTTTTGGTCTTTTGTTAGTTCAAATGGCAATGATTCATAAACTGTTCTTGCAGTAATGCTTTTGGGATTAATCACTAATCCTTTTTCGTAGTTTTTAAGTTTAGTACGCTGTAAGATAAGTGATAATTCATAGAAAAAAATCTCTTCAAATTTCACTCTTAGTGTTGCTTTATTTAAAGTAATTTTATCTTGTGGGAAATGAATATATTCTAAAGTTTGGGATATTTTAGGTAAATTTTGATTGTTTATTACTTCATTGGATAAAGTTTCATCAATATGATACTTTTTGGATTCTAATATTTCACCAATTAGCTTTCGCAATGTGTTATTAGTAAGCCCTACTCTTTGGAAACTCTCTGGTTGAATATATTTGGGCAAAATTCTGCCTTGTCGATATAATCCTGCTTCTTCATCTTCTATAACAGTTATATCTGGGTGTGTGAAATTTAACCCAAAACCATCAAATTCAACTCTTCCAGTAACGGCTATGAGCTGTCCTTCGATAAGTGATTTGTTATAGAAATGAATCTTATTCCAAAATGTTATTTTGGCACTGCCCCCACTACCATCAGCAATATTTACAATTAAAATCTGCCTTTTATAGCCAATATTTCTTTCAATTTTAGAAGATATTTTTGCAAGTACTGTATATTGATTTTTGAGCAGTGCATCAAAATTTACTTCTTTATCTAAATTAATAAAATTATTACCAGAAAAAATCTTTTTCAATTCTCTTAAACTTTGAGCAGCTGTGATATCAATGTACGATTTGGGATAATATTTCAGCAAATCTTCAACTGTCAAAATTCCAATTTCAGCAAGTATTTTGAAGAAGTAGTTGAAAAAACACGCAGACAATTAGAAGAGCAGGTGATGGAAATTGGAGAGCGTACCGTTAT
>JBEICW010000013.1:0-17886 GCA_040383785.1 Ignavibacteria bacterium
GTCAGTAATCATTACCGCTTCGTCATAAGTAGATTTGTAATTATGTTCAAATTGAATTTTATCTACGTACTTTGCCCATAATTCTAATTTTTCTAAACCTTCCCATCTAATACCCCAGTTTGGACTAGGTAAAAATCTACCAGCCCCACCACCAGTAATACTAAATGCTTCTAAGCCCTCGTAAAATGATGAAGCCAATGCTGTTTGCAATTTCTCATTTCTTGCTGCTTCGTTAGGTTCTGTTGCTTCGATACCTACTCTTCTTTGATTAAAAATAGTAGTAACATTTGCAATTGTATTATTAAATAAATTTGCACCAAAAATTGAAGGGAATGTTAAATATGACCTTTGTAGTGATTCCATAGCAATTACATTGGTGAAAACTGGCGTTCCATCAGCATCGGTTCTAACTGTTTGATTTCTATTAAATGTTACATCAGATTTCCATTCTAAATCTAATCTTGCACCTTCCCAAAGTGGACGCGAAGTATTAATTGTAAAGTTTGATTTTTGAGTATAATTCTCTTGCAATACCGCATTAGCAGCTCTTATCCCTGGGTTAGTCGAAAAACTAACAAACGGAAATGCTGAAGATGGATTCACATTAACACTACCATGTGGGTGAGATGTCAAACCCATTTGATAAGCAAAACTTGGTCCCCATATTTCTCTTGAGTCTCTACCAGTAAATCCTCTACTCCAAAAATTAGTCATACCTGTCCCACCATAGATACCAGGCGAATTAGCTGTATTGGTTTGAGTAAATGTTAAATCAACTTTATTAAAATCAAAGAATATAAATCTTATTGCGTGACCCAAAGACTCAAAAAATGACGCAGAATCTCTTGGTGCTGACATTGGAGATGGCTTTGGCGATTTTCCAAACCAACTTTCTCCCAAAGCCATTAAACCTAATGGCATATTAAATCTAATTCTATTAGAAAATCCTGCAGCTTTAACTATATTAGCTCTTTCTGGATCAGGCTCCAATGGGCTATTCCAATTATAATCAGTTGCAAATGTACCGTTTAAGTCAATAAATTTACTTATTCCAAAAATATTTGGAATTTTGGGTTTGATATTAATAGTTACATTTTGAGTGTGGATTGTTGCATCTCCAAAATCTAATAACTTACCATCTTGATTAAAAATTTGTTGAGCAACCAAATTACCTGACCTTTGTTTGCCAAATTCGTCTAATTCATATCTTACTAAATTACTTGTAGTATTTACTGTATAATCAATAACTGGATTTATAAATCCACCCTGTGCTAATTTCCAAGAAAAAGATAATGACTGACTTGATGTAAAATCTCTTATTACAGGGCTTGGAAAATCTAAAAATCTTGATTGTTCTGTATTTCTACGTCTATTAAAACTCAAACTTGTATTGATATTTGATGGTAATAAATTTAGTTTTAGTTTATCATAAACGCCAACTACCGGAACTCCTGTTAGCCATTTTAATGGCTCAAATGCGAGGTATTCTGGAATATTATTAGCATAATCAGCTTTTGCATTCCACGACCAATTAAATTTTTCATTATATAACTGTGAACGCTCGAATTCCTGAGCGTAACTATACCCAAAAGTAACTTTATTTATAGTTTCATCAATCAAGAAAAATGTTTTTGGTATCCCTAATTTAACACCAGTTAAAGCCCAACTATCCTGTACTTTTAATATTTGAGTTTTTGCAATTACTTTATCATACTCTTTTTGTGCTTCATCGTTATTAGCCCCTGCACTCTGTGCATTACTTCTTGCGGCAGCTGCAGCAGTTTTTAAATTCACATCACTATTTGCTACAAAATCCGGGTCTTCCAAAAATTCTGCGTGTGTATATGTAATTGGTAATTTCATACCCGAAAAACTTTTCGGAGCAAATTTCTCTAAATTACCTTGAATATTGATATTAAATGAACTTGATAAAGATCGATTACCAAATCTATCTTCAATTTTATGGAAATTAGGCAACGAACGATTAAATGATGCTGTAATATTACCCAAGTCGGCTAATTTTACAGATAAATTACCTACACCAGCCCAATGAGACCTATCTTCTGGCTCAATAAGTCTTAGTTCATTAAACCACATTCTTGTTGTTAATTCACTTGGAAATCGCTCAGCTGGATTAGAAATACCTACTCCAACAAAGTGAATTCTGGTCAAAATTGGATTACCTCTAATTCTAAATGTTGCAAATGGGTCATTTGGAACTGGAAAATCTTGTGCATTAAATACTTTTGATGTATCTCTAATTTGTTTGATTGCTGTTAAAGTAGGTAAATCAATTTCTATATCTTGCCAACCTCTGACTAAAGGTCTTCTATATTCGTAATAATTACTTGAATCTATACCAAATCTAACATAACTATATGCCTTGGGTACAGAACCTGGAATAACATTGTCAGGCATAGTCCCATCGCCATGTATAAAGAATTTTAACTTTTTGTAATAATACCAATCTTGTCTAGGGAAAATACGTACAGCCATTCTCTCTTCACCAAATCTAAGATTAGTAACACCAACTGATAATGACTTTTCATCGAATTTTATATCTTGTCTTGGGTCAGGATTATTTAATTGTCTTGGTGCTCTAACTCCTGGAGGCATACTATAAAAATCAGGGTTTTTTGAATTTTCAAATAAACTCACAAATGCAATAGACATCACACTATCTTCAGGAGGCACATTAGATTGAAAATTGCTTACTCTTAGCCATTGTGAGCCCAATAATCTCCAATCTGCTACTTTTATTATTGCATCACCACCCATCATTACTAATCTTGCATATTGAATATTGGTGAACAATGGATTACCTATTTTTACAGCTGGATTTCTGATTGGTATTCTATAAAGATACCAACCCTTATCAGGATTACCACCAATTATTTGTGGGTTATTATTTATATCTGTATTTAAATTAATTGAATATCTAAAATAACTATTATCCAATGATATAGCTTGACCATTATTTGTATTTAATATCTCTGTATCTGGAAATTGACCACTTTCAGAAAATTTGGAATTACTTTCATAATTGTTATATCTATCAAAATCAAACTCATTTCTCTGTTCGTCTGCTTTTGTAAAATTAAAGAAATAATCATCTTTTGCTGGGTCTTCTTCCAAATTTAATGGAAAAGGGTAAGTTGCTTTTTCTTGTTCATTAGACAACCCATCAATACCCAAGTCTTCACCCTCATCAATACGACTATTAGCAATTGGACTTGCTTGAGTTATACCATCTTCGGTGTCCAACTTTTGATTTGGTATCAAATCTTCACTAATTTGCCCTAAATCCAAATACATTTTTGCCTCTGGCACTGCTTGAACATTCATCATTATTTCAATATATTCGATATTTTCAGTATCAAAATTAGTATTAAATGACGAAATCAATCTTTGCATACCTCCCCATGATTTGGCTCTATTGTCAGGATTATCTATCCATTTAGGACTTATATTTTCAAATTCTGGATTTGATTCATCAATAAATTCTGGATTACTATTATAAATACCTCTTCTTTTGGGACGGAATACAATCTCCAATGGAGCAATGTTATTTCTACCCGAAATGTTGTTTTGCTCTGGATATGGGTCTGTTATTGGTATATAAGGTATAAACTTTTTGTACCAAAACATTTTTGCTCTATATTTTGCTCGTGTAGTATCATCCATACCTAAAAATTCATCAACTGGCTGAGATGAATGTGTCCATTGGTTAGGGTTCATACCTAACGAAATGTATCTCTGTGCTCCTTCGAAATCATCAACATAAACTACCGAAGCACCATTATCTGAAACAACTGTAGATTTACGTTTATTTGGGTCAGGCAACATCATTGCCCATTCGCCACCTAAATTTATATTTGATGGTGCTTTTGTATCAAAAAATGGAAGTGCATCTATTACTTCAGTTAGCCAAGGTGTATCCCAATTTAGTTTAGTATCAAATCCAAACATTGTATTAGAAACTGGCTCTTGTCCAATTGTAACCCTATCAATAACTGCAGCTTGGTCGTAATGCATCAATGTAAAACCAAAATCTATATCTGCACTTCTTCCTTTGAATAGCTTAATATCACCCCGCAATCCTGCCAAAGTTTTGGTGGAAACTTGGAATATATCTTGCTGCTCATATTCTACTCTAAGATTTGCATTCGGTAACATTGCTCTTTCATTACGAATTTGCAAAGTACCTGTGTAATAATCTACTGTATAGTCTGTTGCTTCTTTAAGTTGTGCACCATTTAGAGTTACTCTCACACTACCAGGTGACAAATTAAATACACCAAGTGCAATTCTACCATTATTAGCTGAACGCCCACTTCCCACAAATTCCCCAGAAATCACAAACCTATCTCGCGAGGTATTACGTTTTGCTACATCATAAGTAGTATCATAAACATCATTATATACATATAATTCTGCTAGTTCAGGAGTTCCCTTGGTTTCAAAATAATCACGCAAACCTTCTCTAAATGGCTCTACACTCGGAAGTGTAATTTCACCTCTTGCAGCATTAAAGAAATAAGATGGCTGACGCATATCAAAAATACCATCTGGTGGCACAGCACCTGACATATTAACCCTATCTACACCAAAAATGGTTACTAATTTATCTGCTGAACCGTTTAATATATCAGTTGAGTCATTGGATTGTCTATAATACCAAAGTCCAATAGTAGTCTCATTCAAACTAATATTTGTTGAATTTAAACTATAGATATTTTTCATTTGACGCGACCACAAAGTGTCGAATCCAGGTTGTAAATTAGGTCTATAAACTAATTTCAATACCAATGTATCGCCCAAATTTACACTATTAGAAAAAGTACCGTGATATAAGTCATCTGTTTCGCCAATTGCAGTATTTTCAGTTCTATATGCAACTGCATAAGTTCTATCTCTTTTTAAATTAAAAATAGACAACTGACCTAAGTTTCTATCAATTTTAAATTGATTTGTATCTAATCTTCTAAATCTACCTCTTTCTACAATACCAGCAGTTATAGGCGCATCTAAATAACTTCTATTATATTTTGAATTATAAGGCAATGGCGGCAAATCTGCATGGGCTACTGCATTAGAAACAGATGTATTTATCAATTCGTTTGTTGATTCCCAAACCTCGTATTCTTTTACTGACAAAGGCAATGCCGAAACTGGAATAATTGGAGTTGCAAATTTAAAGAACTCTTTATAGACTGGTTTGTATGCGTTATCTAAAAAGAAGTGGTTTTGTGCATAATCATAAGCTCTTATTGCATAAAACTGTTTATTACTTCCACCTCTAACATCAACAAATCTTCTTTCACCTCTTCTTTGAGAGAAAATTGTTTTTAAATATAAAGGTCCAAATTGTAAGTCTGTCCTAACCCCAAATAAAGTTTGACCTCCACCAATTAAAGTGGAAGTTAATGGCATAGTAACATTACCAAATTCTACTTTTTTGATGATATCATCATCATATCCATCAAACCCAACTTTAAATCTATTTTGTCTATCAAACTGAGAGCGTGTATTCCAATCTGTTCCAATACGGAATTTGTCGCCAATACCACCACTTACATTTAATCTAATATCTTGGTTAAATATTGGTGTAGATTGACTTTGTCCAAAAGCAGATACTGTTCCTAAATTTTGGCTATCCCATCTCCAACCCAATCTTATATTTGCTTCACCTTGAACATTTATGTTAATTTCTGGTTTTCCAAATAAACCCATAAGTGGATTATTCGGTATAGGAATAGAAAATCCAGTAGCATCTGCAAGCATACGACCAATATCACCACCCGAAAGTGCTTTTTTCATATCATAAGTCGTTAATAGTGAGTCGTAGGTCTGCTTTTGGATTATATTTTTTCTATGACGTAAATAGTCATCAAGCTCCAAATTAAAACTCTCGCCCATTTCTACATCTGAGTACAATTCTTGAGAGGTAAATTCTAAATCTTCGCTTGTAGTATCTATAGATTCTTTAATTGTATAACCACCCAATTTCTCTTTTTTAGAAAATGGATAGGTGCTATAAGTTTGTCTGCGTGAGCTTTTTTGTAAAAATAAGTAAGTTGGATTTTCTAAAGTATCTTTATCAAAAAGCATTTTATCTATTTCAATCTCAAATTCACTTTGCATTAACATAAAAATGTAAGGATTGAATAAAGACAAAGACACAAAACTAAGGATATTACTCACTTTAGGCAAGTAATTTTTGTTATTAGTGATTGTAGTTAAGTAATTTGAAAAATTCTCTGATATAAAAAAATCTTTTAATATTTCGCGATTTTCTAATATGTATTTTCTATAGTTTAATTGAAAGTTAGCCGTTTTGTTCGCAGAATAAATAATATTCAAATTTAGCTCATTTGCAAATTGAGTTTTATCTGCAAATATAATCAAAGGTGAATTAATGTTTAGTTCATTTATATAGTCAGTATAAATTTCTCTTAAATTTTTATCTAATAAAAATCTAACATACAAATCATATTGTACAAAATCACTAATATTGAGATTGGCGTCTGAATTAAAATTATATAATTTATCAGTAGAATCTATTGTAAATATATCTGGTTTAGCTACCGTTAGCAACTCACTAAATTCTTCAAATGAAATAGCTTTAGTTAAGTTTTTGTTATTGTTATAATTATTATTATAATTTTTAAATTGATTTCCTGATGATATTTCTTCAGAAATTAATTCATAATTTGGTACAAAACTAAATAAAAGCATAGTTAAGATATACTTTACAAAAGTAGAATTATTAGATGAGAATATAGGCAATAAAATACTATCACCTTTGGCATTATGAGGAATACCAAAGAGTTGGGCATTCGAGATGCTTTTAACTACTTTATTATTAAATTTAGTTTCAAATCTAATAATAACTTCTAAGTAATTTGTATTTTGATTTAATTTTAACAATTATTACCTATAAAAAAAACTATCTATTACTATTGACTTTGAATTATAAAGTTAAAAATGAAGCTTGTATATTTTAATAAAAAAATGGAAGTTGATATAAACAACAAAAAGAGGTGATTCTATAACGTTTAGCATCATCTCATTTTTTATTTACATTCTATATTCCTTATATTTTTATTATTAATTAATTCTTTTCAAATTAATTAATTGGTAAAACCAAACTTCATTAAAACTATTAAACAATGTAAAGATAGATTCAAATAAGCAATTCCTAAAATTATTATATTGATATGGGTAGTTGATAATTATGCTGCTAATTAAAAAACTTTTCAAATATTGTCCAGAAAATTGACATTAACAAAGAAATAAAAAAAGAAAATCTGAAAATAATCAATGTTAATAACTCAATTTAATAAATATTTTTAGAATAAAAATTATTTTTTTTGATATTTGACTTAGTTGTACCTATAAAGACAAAAAAAATGTTCAAAAGTTACATAATTTAGAAAATAATTAGTAAATATTTTGAAAATTTCTATAATAATATGAATTATTTTAAGTATTTTGATATTATCTCAAAAAATAATTTAAAAATTACAAGAATTTCTATTAAGTATAACTTTATTGAAATACTTTGACTATTAAATATAATTAAAATTGTATCTCAAATAATATTTTAATTTATCATTTAACTCTATATAAACACAATAAATATTATGCCAAATATCATAAACATAAACGAAGCAAAATTTGAAAGTTTTTGAAAGACCCAAATGTAAGTTACATAACTGGCGAAGATGATTTGTTATTATTAAACGGAAAATGGGGAATGGAATAAAAACTAAAATCAATTTTCAATCGACATAATCAATATTATTAACAAGTACTTACGTTTATGAATTAATTATAGATGGTAGAAAAGTTTTTACTGATAAATTTATAAAATATTAAAAGATAGTTTTATGAAATATTTGCAATTATTGTTATTAATATTTATTTTAAATATCCCAGTTTGGCTACAAGCTAAAACTAGGAGTATATTGGGCAGTTAGATGAAAATAGAGGTTTCATATATAAATTAGAGTTCCATGATTGCCTTAATTGTTATACTATAACTCAAAACAATAAGTATATGAACTTTTTCTTTTCTACCAATAAAGGTAAATCTTGAGTATAAAGATTTAAAGTAAGCTATGATTCTTTAGCTTATTCTGGAACTTATGTTTATTATTGTCGTGATATTTCATCACCCAACCCAAATTATTACTATATTTTATTTGAAGATAATGTATGTGATTTATATTAATTTTCAAATATTTTGAATAAAAAAGTAACAAAAACTTAGTTTGTTCGTATCTACTTAATTATGAGTAGTAAAATTTAAATTTATAATCTGAAAATGGCTAAAGCAAAGAAAACAACTAAAAAAGAAAGTGAAGTAAATTTTATAGAAGAGACATTATCTTTTATCAAAACATTATTGGGTGCAATTATTGTAGTAATGATAATAAATGGCATTTTAGTAGCTTCATTTGTAGTACCTACTGGTTCTATGGAACGAACTGTAATGACTGGTGATTTCTTATTTGTAAATAAATTCCTTTATGGTCCTACAACTCCTCAAGTATTACCATTCGTAAATATCCCATTACCATTTTATAAATTCCCTGGAATAAAAAAACCTGAAGTTGGTGATGTTATTGTATTTATTTACCCTGGCGATAGAGATGATATTGAACCTAAAGAATTTACTTATTATCTAAAAAGATGTGTCGGTGTAGGCGGAGATAAAATTGAAATTAAAGACAAACAACTTTATGTAAATAACAAAGTTATTCCGTTAGCAGAAAATGGCGTTTTGATGCCTGAAAGAACAGACTACCCTGCTGGTTTCCCTCTTGGTGCTGGATATACAACTGATAATTATGGTCCAATCAAAATTCCAAAAATGGGCGAAAAAATTGAATTGAATATCGATAACGTTCATCAATGGATTACATTTATCAAAAGAGAAGGTCATGATGTAACTTTTGATATGAATTCAGTATATGTTGATGGTAAAAAAACAAATTCTTATGAAGTAAAAAGAAATTATGTTTTTGGTATGGGTGATAATAGAGATAATAGTGAAGACAGCAGAGCTTGGGGATTTATCCCAGAGGAAAATGTAATTGGCACTCCAATGATAGTATATTGGTCTTGGAATACTGATTTGCCTACTTCACAAATTATCGACAAATTAACTACTGTAAGATGGGGTAGAATTGGTACGCTAATTCATTAATGCTACAAATTTAAAATTTAAGACTACAAAACCTAATTTTTGTAGTCTTTTGAATATATGTTTTGATATACATCATTATCAATTTAACTCCTCATAATTCTTTCTTCCAATATGTACGGATAACTCCTTCGCTATTAAAACTTTCCTTGAAGTCAAAAAGTCCATAGTTTATAAATTTTCCGCCTTTTTCTGTGGAAATTCCAAGATTATAATATTTTTCACCTTTCTGGACGAGTTTGTAGATTAGGTGCAACATTCCATAGTTTGCAGGTCGCATGTTTTGGTAATCATAATCCATTGCATTATAAAACATATGGTAACCATTTTGATTTACCTTAAGCAAAAACTGCCCTGCAATAACCTTATCATTGTGTTTTACTACAAATATATGAGTGTCTGGAAAAGTATTGAGAATAGTCTTTAATTCTTCTAAGCTATGAACAGGTTTAGTACTAAATTTTGTAAGTGTTTTGGTCAATACATTGTAAAACTGCTGAATATCTTGATTGTCATTACTAAAGTTGGCAGTAAGTCCATAAGGTAAAGAGTGTCTATAATTTCTATCTACTTTATTGTTTGATGAGAATATTGAATCAGATTTGAATTTAGATACAAATGATTCAAAATCTAAACCTTTAAATTGAGATAATTCAATGCAGTTTGATAACTCCTCTGCTTCACGGTAATAACCTCTATTTAGCAAACAAAAGTCAATTGTATCAAGATTAGAGTTATAAAATATTTTTTCAGGTAATCTAAATTCAATATAATCAAAATCTTCTGTTTTGGCATAATTTGTAAGCGAATCAATCAAATCAAAAGTATCTTCGATACCCATCGTTCTATCTATAACTAATCCACCATACGAACTCCCAGGGTGAGATTTGAGTGTCGTTTTCCCGTTATCTTTGTTAATCATTTTAGCCGCAGGAAATACTGCAATTAATGTACCTTTTTTATAAAACAAAAGTGTATTATCTTCAAATCTATCAATGGGGTGATAGTTTAGAAATGCCTTTTTATGAAAAATTGTTCCATTAATTGAATTATCAATAAATTTATCAAATTCTATGGTTAAATCATTTTTAGTTATTTTATTTAATATGTCTAATTTGCTAATTGATATTTTACTCATATACTTTTTGATTTGGGTTTAACTCTCGAATACTAAATTAAATATTATTTTTTATAAATATATATAAAAATATCAATTGATTGGTTTTATTAACTTTTTCTTAACATTATCTTAACACAATCTTAACACTATAATTGTAATTTTGTAATCTTAACTTAATCTTAACTGTAAATTAACATTTTCTTAACTAATAGATTTCAAAATGAGTTATAAAAATAACCTAAAACTAATTATAATTTTAATAATTAGTATAAACTTATCTTCTCATATTTTAATTTCACAAACAAGTATTCCTGCAGATAATACATCGATTCCAATTGTTTCGAATCAAAAGAAAAATCCTTGGTTTGAGAATTTTTCGATTAGAGGTTATGTTCAAGCAAGATATAATAGATTATTTGAAACAAATCCAGATTTAAATTGTGAGCAATGTGACAGGTCTTGGGGAAATAATGGGGGATTTTTCTTACGTAGGATACGTATTATCTTTTTTGGACAAATAGGTGAGCAGGTATATTTTTATATTCAGCCAGACTTTGCGAGTAACGCATCTACTGATAGATTACATTTTGCACAAATTAGAGATGCTTATTTTGATGTTGGAGTGGACCCAAATAACGAATTTAGGTTTAGAATAGGACAAAGCAAAGTGCCTTATGGGTTTGAAAATATGCAATCAAGTCAAAATAGATTAGCATTGGATCGTAATGACGCATTGAATAGTGCAGTATCGAACGAACGAGATTTGGGTGTGTTTTTCTATTGGGCACCAAAAGAAATTAGAAAATTATTTAGTAAATTAGTAAGTAGTGGACTAAAAGGCAGTGGCGATTATGGTGTTTTTGCACTTGGTGCATATAATGGTCAGACTGCAAATAACCCAGAATTAAATAATTCACCACATTACGTTAGTAGATTAAGCTACCCTTTCCAATTTGATGAACAAATAATCGAAGCAGGTATTCAAGGTTATACAGGTGATTTTGTATTAACAAGAAGTAATATATCTACAGGTACTAAGTTTGACTCTAATCTCAATTATTTGGACGAAAGAGCAGCCGCATCTTTAATAGTATATCCACAACCACTAGGTTTTCAAGCAGAATATACAATTGGGAAAGGTCCAGAGTTTAATACTGTTACAGACTCTATTGAGGTAAGAAATTTAAGAGGTGGTTACGCACAAGTTATGTATAAATATAATTACGATAAAGAAAATTCTGAATCTTATGCTTTACCATTTATAAAATATCAAGAGTATGATGGTGGCAAAAAGCACGAAAGAGATGCAAGAAGCTATAGAGTAAGAGAATTAGAAATTGGAGTAGAATGGTCACCAGTAAAAGAATTCGAATTAGTTACAATGTACACAATTTCAAATAGAAGATTTGAGGATTTTGGCAAACAAGATAATCAACAAATTGGCAATTTGCTAAGAGTACAGGCACAAATAAATTTCTAAAAAACAATTTAAAAAAAATCAAAATAAAGTGGTAAATATTAATTTATTTACCACTTTTTTTATTTGATTGAAAATTTTTAAAAATATAAAAAAAGCAAAAATATCTATTTTGTATTATAATTAAAATTTTCTCTATTTTTTTGGTAAATTGTAGTCTCTAATTGTAAGTAAAATGAATAATTATTTTTATGATATATTAAAAATTATTTAGATTTATACAAAAGTTTTCGGTAATTAAATTTCTTATAAATAGGTGACCTATGAAATTTGAAAAAGAATACAATCATTTTTATAGTTATTATAGTAATTTTATAGATGCAATTTCAATAATTAATAAAGATGGTTATTTGGTATATATGAATTATACAGTAACAGGTAAAATTGAGGATTTTATAGGCAAAAACATAGAAGAACTAAATATATATTCTGATAAATCTTTTAACCAAAAAATCTTTGATTTGATTGAAAATGGTGTTCCATTTACTACTGAATATCAAATAGAGTACCAAGGCATAAATTCAAACTTTAAAAGTAATAATTTTAGAATTGATATTGCTGAGTTTGGTGTTTTTGTGGTAATTATTATCAATTTTGAACCATTTTCTAAATTAAATGGCGAAGTTACTAAAGAAGATTGGAAAGGCATTTATGATATATATCAAAATCCTTCAATAAATTCAAATAATGAAATAGAAAACGTAATTGGTTTTGTAGATGATAAAACACAAATCGCTAAATACCAAAAACAAATAGAATTTCAATCATTAATATTAAACAATATAAACGATATTGTAATTTGCTTAGATGACAATCTGAAAATTATTTACTGGAATAAAGTGGCTGAAAAAACTTATGGTTTTACTTCTAATCAAACTATGGGGAAACGAATTGAGGAGTTTTATTCTTATAGATGGATAGATGATACTGATTTAGATAAATCACTTAAATCTATAAAGCAAAATGGTTATTGGAAGGGTGAAATAATTCATATTACTAAAGAAGGTAAGGAAATTTATATTGAAACAAATACTACTAATATTATTGATAAAAATGGTGAATTTAAAGGGTTATTAGCAGTAAATAGAGATATTACCACCAAAAAAGAAAGCGAATATGCGTTAATTAGAAATAAATATTTAACTGATACTATTTTTGATAACTCCCCTACGGCGATTCAGGTATATGATGCAGATGGATATTCTGTTAGAATGAATGAAGCACACATGAAATACATAGGGTTGCCAGACATAACGGTTGGAGTAGGTGTATATAATATTTTACAAGATGAAAATATAAAATACACAGGGTTGAATAGATTTTTTGAAAGGGCATTTAAAGGAGAAATAGTTGAAGTAAAAGGACAATTAATTGATTTTAGTAATTATGATGGGACTTGGTCAACACATTCACAAAAAAGATATATAGATTTAAGTATTTTACCTTTGTTAGATGTAAATAATAATATTAGTTCTGTAGTAAGTTTTATTACAGATATTACAGAAAGTTATGAAAATGAGCAAAAGCTTATTGAAAGTGAAGCACAATTTAGACTTTTGACAGAAAACACTTCAGATTTAATTATTAATTATAATTCAGATGGAAAAATAACTTACGTTTCCCCATCAATAAAAAGAGTATTGGGTTATGATGTAAATGAACTATTGCAAACAGAGTATTTAGATTGGTTTAGTAGCAAGAATTTAACTAAAATAGGTAATAATTTTGGTCATAATTTTATTTTGGGTAATGAATTAGTAAACGTAGAATATAAAATACTTAACAAAAAAGGTAATTATATCTATTTGGATACACTAATCAAACCAATCATTAATGAAATTGGCGAATTGATAAATGTAATAACATATTCACGTGATATTACTGAAAGAGTTACAAATGAACTTAAATTACAAGAAACGAATAGATTGATGAGTGAAATGAGCAAGATTGGGAATATTGGTGGTTGGGAATTAGACCTAGATACTCAATCTTTAATTTGGACAGACCAAGTTTATATTATATATGGTATAAAAAATGATGAAAAGCCATTACTTGAAGAATCTATTGAATATTATGTAGGTGAATCTAAGTTAAAAATATTAGATGCAATAGAATTATTAGTAAATAATAAAATACCTTACAACTTGACTTTAAAATTTAAAGATGCAAAAGGCAACTTAAAATGGGTTAGAACAAATGGATTTCCTTATATTGAAAATGATAAAGTAAGTAAAATATATGGAATTTTCCAAGATGTTACGGAAAGTTATGAAAAAGATAAAATCATTAGAGAAAATGAAAGTTTATTAAAATCTATAAATTCAAATATAAATGAAGCCTTATATAGAAGCACACCTGATAGAGGTATTCTTTATGCTAATAAAGCTACTTTAAAAATGTTTGGATTTGATAGTCTTGAGGAAATGAATAATTTTGGACCTTTGAATTATTACCCAGAAAGAAGAAATGAAATTATTAATTTATTAAATAAATTTGGTGAAGTAAAAAAAATAGAAAATTTATATAGAAAAAAAGATGGTAGTACATTTTGGGGTCTTAATTCATCATTTCAAAGTTTAGATGAAAATGGTGAAATAATCTATGATGGTGCAATAGTTGATATTACCGAAATAAAAGAAAAAGAAGAGCTGCTTAATAATCTTAATCAAAATTTGGAATTGATGGTAGAAGAAAGAACTAATGAATTAAGATTAACTCAAGAAAAATTATTAGATTCGTTTACTCAAGAAAAAGAATATTTAGAATTAAAATCGAAATTTATAACATTAGTTTCACATGAATATAGAACTCCTTTAACTATAATTCAAACATCATTATACTTATTAGAAAAATTTTATGAAAAAGGAAAAACAGAGCAATTCCAAAGTCAAATTTCGAGAATTAATGATGCGATAGAAAGTATGACAGTACTTTTGGATAATGTTCTTACTTTAGGTACTTATGATTTGAATTCAGTAAAAAAATATCTTCAAGAAATTGATGCTATCAAACTAATTACAGAAATCATAGAAATGCAATTACAAATTAATAAAAATAATGTAAATATTAACTTTTATAGTGATTTACCTAATTTAATTATGTTAACTGACAAAACTATGGTTTATCAAATAATTAATAATTTAATAGAAAACTCAATAAAGTACTCTGGTGGTAATAAAAATATTGATGTATTTATTGAATTAATAAATTTTACTGAATTTAATGGATTTAATAGAAATGTTAAGTTTAATGAAGATATTAATGAAGATATTAATAAAAATAATCGCAAATATTTAAGATTTATTGTCAAAGATTATGGTATTGGAATTAGCAAAGAAAATATTGAAAAAATCTCTGAACCATTTTTTAGAGGTGAAAATGTAAATGAAATTAGAGGGTTAGGTCTTGGATTATCAATTTCAAAAACTTGGGTTAAAATATTAGAAGGAAGTTTGATTTTTGAAAGTGAAGAAGGAAAATACACAGTTGCGACACTTGAATTACCCATTTTTTATCCAAAAGAAATTTCCTAAAGATAGTTTCTAAATATTAATTTACAAATTTAGACACCAATAAAATTAAGTTAAATAAAAATATATAATACTAAAAATGATAAATACAATGAAAATATTTTATAACGTTACTTTATTATTTCTGACTTTATTTATTGGCTCTTGTGCAGGGGATAACCCTTTGATATTAGATCCTGTAGATAAATATTTGTTAAAAGTAGTGGAGCAAAATAATAAGTTATATACTATCGGTACAGAAGGAAAAATATTCTACTCAACAGACGGGAATAGTTGGACTAAAATCAACTCAAATGTTAATCAAACATTAACCGATATATATTTTTGGGATAATCAGCAAGCATATATCACAGGTGCAAAAGGTTTGTTTCTAAAAAGTACTGATGGTGGAAATAACTGGGATTTTACTCAAATACCAAGCAATCAATCATTTAATTCTGTTTTCTTTTTAGATAAAGATATGGGTTGGGTTTCAGGAAACAATGGTAAATTGTTTATATCTACCAATGGTGGCAATTCTTGGCAAGATACTTCTTTTTTAGATGAAGGCTTTTTGACAGAAGTATATTTTGAAAACAATGGATTTGGATTTGTAACAGGTAGCAAAGACGCAATTTTTTCTGAAGCACTTTTATATATTACTAATGATTTTGGGCAAAGTTGGGAAGAAATAGATTTGAGTAGTTATGAAATAAATGGTATTATTAATGTAAAATATTTTTCTAATGGAATATACATAATTTCTGAAAATAAAATTTTATATACTTCTAAATCTAATAAATTTAAAGATTTTGAAATAATTGCTGATGTTAACATTGCTGATGATAACATTGAAAATAAATTCAAAATAACTACAATGCATTTAGAAAATAACGAAACTATTGTAGCAGGATTTCAAGGGCATAACTTAGGTATGATTTATAATAAGGGTTTAAATACTTTTGTTAAAACTAATATTCATATATTAGATATGATAAAATTTAATTCTTTAGAGTTTTATTTTGGGGGTTATGGATATAAAATTTACAAAAAAAATGTTAATAATATTGATATCATAGAATTGGAACAATAAAAAAATCGAAGTTATAATTAATTTTATTTTTTGCAAAACAAAACTGAATATTATAACTTCGACTCGGGCTATGAAAACTAGTACAATTGCTAATACGATACTTTTTATATTAAGTTTCGTAAATATTAATTTTTCTTTATTTTTTACATTTTTTTATAAATTAATAAAAATTTATTGATAATTTTGTAATTGAAAAAAATTAAAAAATTAATCTTATTTATAGGAGAACAAATGTTAAACAAATTAAAATATAATCTTTTGATAACTTGTGTATTATGTATTAATATATTAAATACTAATACATTATTTTCAACATTAAAAGTTACCTCAACAGATCCAAATTTTGGAGTTGGCAATTCTAATTCTGAATTTAATAAAAAATGGTTATGTACAAATGAAGGAGCTGCAACATTAAATGTTACGCTCACTTCATCAAAATCTGGCAGAAGTCCTTCTACTTGGGGATTAGATAATTTAACTGAAAACTTCAAATTAGAAGCCGGTGGCACTCAAAATTGTGGTATTAAACTTACTACAAACGGTACTAAGGGAGTTGGAGATGTTAATGCACAAATCAAAGCAGACGATGGATTTGAAAGAAATGTAAAAATGACTTTTTATACTGATTTGTATCATCTTGTATTTGTAAACGGAAGTGAAGGACAAGACTTAAAAAGTGGTGAACTTTATAAATATATTTATTCTAAAGCAACTAATGCTATTGATTTTGACAAAAATGATTTTAAAGCTTTGTCTCCCATGATTATTGAAGCTAAAAACTTCTTGTATATTGGTGGAAGTAATGGAGAAATTGATTCTCTTACAGCAGATAGAATTGCACAACAATTTTTGTTAGGAAAAAAAATATTTATTTGTGGCGCAGAGCCATTTTACAAACTATCTAAAAGCCATCCAGAACATAAAATTTGGTCAGTTTTAAGATTTGATTTATCTGATGAAATTTTGTTTGACAATTTCCAAACTCCATATAACGTTACTGTCAAAAATCTCATTGATGAAAATGTATTAACTACAAATAATTTTTTCCAAAATCCATTTAATTTAACAGACAGACCAATAAGAAAAGTAATTCCAAGAATTACAAATGCTATGCAAAATACTAAGTTGTTTTATTTGAATGATGACGAAACAAAAACAATTGGATATTCTTACATTTTGGGTGAAACAAATATAACATTTTTAAATATTGACTTAGAAGGTTTATTTTTTGATGTAAATGACCCAGAAAAAATTGGAAAGTTTTATGATTTTGTGTTTGATAATTTGGGTACAAGCGTTGAAAACAATTTATTTGAAACTAATATAAGTCCAAATGTAATTGCATACCCAAATCCAGTGAGTGAATTTGTAAATATACCAATCAATGAAATAGATAAATCACAAATATTATCTAACGATTTGGAAATTAAAATTTACGATATAAATTCAAATCTTATTAAAGGTATTAATGTTTCA
>JBEICW010000014.1:0-17579 GCA_040383785.1 Ignavibacteria bacterium
AGCTCAGCTGGTTAGAGTACTTCCTTGGTAAGGAAGAGGTCGGCGGTTCGAATCCGCTCATCAGCTCTGATATTTAAAAAGAAAGCTGATTATAAAATATTTAAAAAAGATTTTAATATAAAATAAAAAAAGATTTAAAAATAATTTAAAATGCGGACATAGCTCAATTGGTAGAGTGGCGGTCTCCAAAACCGTAGGCTGTGGGTTCAAGTCCTACTGTCCGTGCAAATAAACAAAATCCTTAACTCATAAATAAAAATAATTATGATTGGAAATATCAAAGGTTTTATCGGAGAAGTGTCGGCAGAAATGAAAAAAGTTTCTTGGCCTACAAAAGAACAGTTAAAGGAATCAACTTATGTTGTAATAATAGTTTCGTTGGTTATTACTACTATAGTTGCTATTATGGATGCTGTTGTTTCTAATATCATGAAATTAATATTTTAATATTAATTATGTTAACAAATAGAATTGTAAGATAAAGATTTAAAAAAAAATTGTATAAGTTACTCTACAAAAAGAAAAAATGCCAGAAAATAATCAAAATTTAGAAAAAGATGAATTTGTAATGATTGAAAGCACTCCGAGTGTTGATAATCATAATTCTGGTTTGGATAATCCAAATATTGAAAATGAAGTTGTAATTTCAGAAATAGAAGGTAGTAACGATTCATTAGTTAGTTCTACTTTAACTAATACCAAAGATTTGGGGTTTGGTACAGATAACGAAGGTAATGGAATTGTATTTAAGTGGTATGCTCTTAGGACATTTACAAGCCATGAGCAAAAAGTAAAAAATTCTATAGAGCAAGAAGCAAAAAGATTAAATTTAAATGATAGAATAAGAGAAGTCGTTATACCTCAGGAAACTGTTTTTGAAGTTAGAAATGGTAAAAGAAAAACTAAGATTAAAAACTTCTTACCAGGTTACATTTTAGTTAATGTTCACTTAGATAAAAAAACTTTAGATGTTATTATAAATTTACCTTCAGTAGTTAGTTTTGTGGGAAGAAGAAGTGAAGCTGTCCCTTTACAACAACACGAAGTTGATAAGATTTTGGGCAGAGTAGAAGCAAGGAAAGACATTGCAACTTCTGAAACAACTTACCAAATTGGCGATCCAGTAAAAGTAATAGATGGACCATTTGCTACATTCACTGGAACTATTAAAGAAATAAATAACGAAAAACAAAAGTTAAAAGTGGAAGTTGGTATTTTGGGTAGAAAAACTCCAGTAGAATTAGACTTTGGTCAAATTGAAATGGATTTACCTGCTTAAAAATAATTAGTTGAAATAATTTAGTTAAAGTTCTACAGAAAAAGAAATAAAAATATAAAATTAATACATTATTTATTGAGTAAATAAAATGGCTAAAAAAGTATTAGGTTCGTTTAAATTGCAGTTAAAAGCTGGTGAAGCAACTATGTCGCCTCCAGTAGGTCCTGCATTCGGTCAAAGAGGTCTTAATGGTATGGAATTCGTAAAACAATTTAATGCCAAAACTTCTAAAGATCAAGGTATGATTGTACCTGCGTTGGTAACTTTCTATTCTGACAAAACATTTACGTTTGTAATTAAATCACCTCCTGCTCCAGTATTAATCAAAAAATTAACTGGATTAAAAAGTGGCTCTGCCGAACCAAATAAAAAGAAAGTTGGTTCAATTAAAGTATCTCAATTAGAAGAAATAGCTAAAATTAAAATGGGCGATTTGAATTGTGATTCTATGGATGCTGCTATTACAATGCTTAGAGGTACAGCACGCAGTATGGGTGTTACTATTGCTGAATAATATTTTCATAATTGTTCTTAATGAATATTTATAAAATAAATTCAAAATACTTAAAAAATAAATAATTAAAGATTAATAAATTCTGTTGAATTTCAAATAAAAATACGATGAAAAAACACGGAAAAAGATATAATGCAATTGTTAAAGGTTATGATACAGCATCTGTATTTAACATCGAAGAAGCGATTGAATTAGTTAAGAAAAATGCAACTGCTAAATTTGATGAGTCTTTCGAGATTGCAATGAAATTAGGCGTTGACCCAAGAAAAGCTGACCAAATGGTTCGTGGTACTGTCTCTTTGCCTCATGGTACTGGTAAAACTGTAAGAATTTTAGTATTCTGTAAAACTCCAAAAGATAAAGAAGCTTTGGCAGCAGGTGCTGATTATGCAGGTTTAGAAGATTATGTAGAAAAAATCAAAGGTGGCTGGGCAGATATCGATGTAGTGGTTGCTACTCCAGATGTTATGGGAGAAGTTGGTAAATTAGGAAGAATCTTAGGTCCAAGAGGTCTAATGCCTAACCCTAAATTAGGAACTGTAACTTTTGATGTAGCTAAAGCTGTTCAAGAGTTAAAAGCTGGTAAAATTGAGTTTAGAGTTGATAAAGCAGGTAATATCTCTGCTTCAGTGGGTAAATGCTCTTTTGATTCAAATCAATTAAAAGAAAACGTTGAAAGTTTCTTTAATAGCATTATGAAAGCAAAACCACAAACTTCTAAAGGTAAATATTTAAGAAGTTTACACTTTGCTTCTACTATGGGTAGTAGTGTTATTGTAAATGATTCAAGTATCAAAGGGCATTAATCTTCATTTGAACACACTTTTATATAATTTATTTATTAATAAAAGTTGGTTTGCAATAAACATTAATACTATTAAAACGAAATTAAATATAATATAAATATATTTAGTTTAAATTATAATTAAAGACTATTACGCATAACATACAAGAGCTTCTAAGCATAATATTAAATTAATATTTGCTTCTTGTGTTGTGAAATAATTTTAAAAAACGGAAGACTAACTTAATGACTGCACATCAAAAAAAACAAGTTGTTATTGATGCTTTGGCTGAAAAAATTACCAAAGCAAATGGCATTTATTTAGTCGGCTTCGAAAAAATGACTGTAGAAGAAACTATAAACTTTCGTCGTAAATTAAAAGAGAAAGGAATAGAATTCTTAGTTGCAAAAAATACATTAATTAGACGTGCCTTTGAGCAAGTTGGTGGCGACCAATTCCAAATACCTAAAGCTGATTACTTCGGTCAATCAGGTTTATTGTTTGGTTATGACGATGCTGTTGCACCTGCAAGAATTATCAAAGAAGTGTCTGAAAAAACTGAAAGACCAAGACTTAAAGCAGCTTTAGTTGAAAACCAATATTTTGCTGGTTCTCAATTAAAAGAAGTAGCATCATTGCCTTCAAGAGCTGATTTAGTTGCTGGTATTTTGGGTAGTATCAATGCACCTATAAGTGGTATTGTTGGAGCTATTAATGCTACAATTAGAGACTTAGCTAACGTAATTGAAGAAGTTGCTAAATCAAAAAATGCAGCTTAATTATTAAATAATTGAAATAGAAATATATAATAAATTACTAATTCAAAAATAATTAACAAAATAAAAAGAATTTAAATTAAAACATTTTAGGAGTTCGTAATGTCTAATATCGTAGAACAATTAGTTGAAAGTATATCTAACTTAACGTTAGTACAAGCTGCTGAATTAAAATCAGCATTAGAAGAAAAATTCGGTGTTTCTGCTGCTGCACCAGTTATGATGGCTGCCGGACCAGTTGCCGCTGCTGCTGTTGTTGAAGAAAAAACTGAGTTTGATGTAGAGTTAACTGAAGCTGGTGCTCAAAAATTAAACGTAATTAAAGTTGTAAGAGAAATAACTGGTTTAGGCTTAAAAGAAGCTAAAGACTTAGTTGAAGCCGCTCCAAAAATTATCAAAGAAGCTGTATCTAAAGCAGATGCTGAAAGCTTGAAGAAAAAAATTGAAGAAGCTGGCGCAAAAGTTACTTTAAAATAATTTCAATCAAAGGATATATTTTCTGATTTTATATATTCAGATTAATATATCCTTTCTTTGTTTTTTGTTTTAAAAATTGCACTTGTATTATTTTGTTTTCTATCTTAAGCATTAATTATTTCGTAATATCTTATATAATTTTAAGAATTACAATTATGATTAAAAATACTAATTTGACATTATATTGGAAATATTGTTTGAAATCAATTTCATATTTTATGTAGTAGGTAAAAAATTTTTTGATAAATATTTATAATTCAAATATTTATCAAAAGATTTTTTTTTATTTATAGAATAAAATATCTTTTAAATTCAAAATGAGATAAAAAGAAAATTAATATTTAATTATTTAAAATGGGGTATTCCGTGGAAAATTTTGATTTTTTAGATGATTCCTTCGATGACGGTAATACGGTTCCAAGAGACCTTAGTTATTTAACAACTAAAACTAAAAGAAAGCTAAAAATATTAGAAAGTTCTAAAACTATTTTTAGACAAAGAAAAAGAGTTAACTTTGGTAATACTAATATTGATATTGAGTATCCAGATTTATTGAATATTCAATTAGATTCTTACCATAACTTTTTACAAGAAGACGTAACCCCAAGCAAAAGACTACCTTACGGTTTGCAAGGTGCTTTTATGGCAAATTTTCCTATTGAAGATTCTTCAGAGATTTTTCAATTAGAATTTATTGAATATAGTATAGAAAAACCAAAATATTCTGAAGAAGAATGTAGAGAAAGAGAATTAACGTACTCAAAACCATTAAAAGCTAAATTAAGATTATCTTCAAAAGCAGATAAAAATTCTGAAGATTATATTGAAGCAGTAGAACAAGAAGTATATCTTGGTAATATACCTTCCATGACTCCACGTGGTACATTTATCATCAATGGTGCAGAAAGGGTTATAGTTTCTCAAATTCATAGATCTCCAGGTGTATTTTTTGATGATACAATGCACCCTAATGGGACTAGAATATATTCTGCTAGAATTATTCCATTTAGAGGTTCATGGATAGAGTTTATTACAGATATTCATGAAGTAATGTACGCTTATATAGATAGAAAGAAAAAATTCCCAGTTACAACTTTATTAAGAGCATTAGGTTTTTCATCTGATGAAGAAATTTTGAACTTGTTTGATTTGTCTAAAGAGTTTTCACCTGAAAACTTAGACGAAACAATGATGGGTAGAAGAATTGCATCTGATATTATTGATATGAATACAGGTGAAATCATTGCTACACGTGATATGGTAATTGATGAAGATTTATACAAAAGATTAAAAGAAACTGAAATTAGTAGTTTTAAATTATTTACTTACGAAGAAGCAGCAGATGAGCCGTTAATCGCAAGAACAATAACTAAAGACCCTGCAAGAAATAGAAAAGAAGCATTAGAAGTAATTTATAGACAATTACGTTCTTCTGAACCACCTGATGAAGAAACAGCTGCAAGTTTATTGGAAAAATTATTTTTCAATGAAAAAAGATATGACTTGGGTGAGGTTGGTAGATTTAGAATTAATGATAAATTAAAATTAGATATACCTTTTAATACTACAACATTAACTATTGAAGATATTGTTTCTATTATCAAAAATTTAATCAGACTTCATGACCAAAAATTAACTGGTGATGATATTGATCACTTGGGTAATAGAAGAGTACGTTCAGTTGGCGAACAATTAGCTTCTCAATTTAATGTTGGTCTTTCTCGTATGGCAAGAACTATCAAAGAAAGATTAAGTATTCATGATGGCGAAAATTTAACTCCATCTGAATTAGTTAATGCAAGAACAATTACTTCTGTTGTAAACCAATTTTTTGGTACTAATCAACTTTCTCAATTTATGGATCAAACAAATCCATTGTCTGAATTAACTCACAAAAGAAGGACTTCAGCTTTGGGACCTGGTGGTTTGACAAGAGAAAGAGCTGGTTTTGAGGTGCGTGACGTTCATTATACCCATTATGGTAGATTATGTCCGATTGAAACTCCTGAGGGACCTAATATTGGTTTGATTTCATCACTTGCAATTCACTCAAGAATTAATAGACTTGGTTTTATAGAAACACCTTATAGAGTTGTCACTGACAAAAAATTAACAAGTGAAATAGTTTATTTAACTGCTGAAAAAGAAGATGGTTCTATTATAGCAACTGCTTCAACACCAGTTACTGAAGATACGGAAGAATTTATACACACTAAAGTAAAAGCAAGACAATCAGGTGATTTCGTAGTTGTAGGACCTGAAGATGTTAATTATATTGACGTTTCTACTGACCAAATTACGAGTTTGGCTTCTTCTTTAATTCCATTCCTTGAGCATGATGATGCAAATAGAGCGTTGATGGGTGCGAATATGCAACGTCAAGCAGTTCCTTTATTAAGACCTAATGCACCATTTGTTGGTACTGGTATGGAAGCAAAAGCAGCAAAAGATTCTCGTACAATGATTTTAGCTGAAGCTAATGGTGTTGTTGAATATGTAAGTGCTGATTATATTAGAGTAAGATATGAAGACACACGTCAAGATAATGAGAAATTAGTTGATTTTGACCATAAAGATGTAAAAACATATAAAATGTTAAAATTCTTTAGAACTAACCAAGATACTTGTATAAATCAAAAACCAATTGTTAGAGCCGGTCAAAAATTAGTAAAAGGACAACCTCTTTGTGATGGTGCTTCTACTGACCAAGGTGAATTAGCTTTAGGACAAAACGTTTTGGTAGCATTTATGCCTTGGAGAGGTTATAACTTTGAAGATGCGATTATCATTTCTGAAAGAGTCGTTTCAGAAGATATTTTTACTTCAATACATATAGAAGAATTTACATTACAAGTTAGAGATACTAAGCGTGGTGAAGAAGAATTTACAAGAGAAATTCCAAACGTAAGTGAAGAAGCAACAAAAGATTTAGATGAAACTGGTATAGTTAGAATTGGTGCAAAAATCCAGGAGGGTGATATTTTAATTGGTAAAATTACACCTAAAGGTGAAACTGACCCAACTCCTGAAGAAAAATTATTAAGAGCAATCTTTGGTGATAAAGCTGGTGATGTAAAAGATGTATCTTTAAAAGCTACACCAGGATTAAAAGGTTTGGTAATTAATACTAAATTATTTACAAGAAGATTACTTACTACTGACAAAGATACAAGAAACGAAGAGAAAAAACGCCAAGATCAATTAGCAAATAGAGAGAAAAAAGCTTTAACTCAAATTGATAATGATTTTGTTAATAGACTTTCCAAAATTTTAGACGGTAAAAAAACATTAGGTTTAAAATTAAACAATAATGTAGTTGTATTGAGAAGTGGAACAGTTGCTACTGTTGATAATATAAAAGAAAAATACGCAGATGGTACTTTAAAACCAGAACTTTTAAATGTTGAAGACGATATCTTGGCAGATACAGATGTTAATTCAATGATTAAAACAATGTATGAAAATTACGTAAGAGTAAGAAATGATATTAAATCTGACTATCGTTCTGAAAAAAATAAATTAGCTGCTGGTGATGAATTACAACCAGGTATTTTACAAATGGCAAAAGTTTATGTTGCTAAAAAACGTAAATTATCTGTTGGTGATAAAATGGCGGGTCGTCACGGTAATAAAGGTATTGTATCTAAAATCGTTAAAGCAGAAGATATGCCGTTTTTACCAGATGGAACTCCCGTAGATATCGTTTTAAATCCACTTGGTGTACCTTCACGTATGAACTTGGGTCAATTGTATGAAACAGCTCTTGCTTGGGCAGGTCAAAAAATTGGTGTTCACTTTGCAACACCTATTTTTGATGGTGCAACTTGGGATGAAGTTGGTGATTATTTAGAATTGGCAGGATTACCAAGAAGTGGTAAAACTGTACTATATGATGGTAGAAGTGGTGAGCCATTTGATGAAGAAGTAACAGTTGGTATTATCTATATGTTAAAACTAGCTCACTTGGTAGCAGATAAATTACATGCACGTTCTATAGGACCATACTCATTAATTACTCAACAACCATTAGGCGGTAAAGCTCAATTTGGTGGTCAAAGATTAGGAGAGATGGAGGTTTGGGCTCTAGAAGCTTATGGTGCAGCTTATACTTTACAAGAGATGATTACACTAAAATCAGATGATGTTCAAGGTAGAGCAAAAATGTATGAAGCTATAGTAAAAGGTGAAAATATGCCTGACCCAAGTATTCCAGAGTCATTTAATGTATTAGTACGTGAGTTACAAGGTTTGTGTTTAGATATTAATATAGAATAATATAATATAAAATAAATCCAAATTTAATTGTTGCAAAAAAATACAAATACTTGCTTGACAAAAATATAAAATAAATAATTAGAAATAAATTTTTAAGTTTTAATAGGAGTTCGTTCCTATGCATTCAAAAGCAATACCTAAAAAAGGTTTTTCGAAAATATCGATTAAAATAGCTTCTCCAGATGATATTCTAAATCGTTCTCATGGTGAAGTAACTAAGCCGGAAACAATTAATTATCGTTCGTTTAGACCAGAAAAAGATGGTTTATTCTGCGAAAAAATATTTGGACCAATCAGAGATTGGGAATGTGCTTGTGGTAAATACAAAAGAATTAGATACAAAGGCATCGTTTGTGATAGATGTGGTGTAGAAGTAACTCAAAAATCAGTAAGAAGAGAGAGAATGGGGCATATTATGCTTGCAGTTCCTGTTGTTCATATTTGGTTTTTACGTTCTTTACCAAGTAAAATCAGTGGTATTTTGGGAATGGCTACTAAAGATGTTGAGAGAATCGTTTATTATGAATCTTATGTAGTAATACAACCAGGTAAAACTGGTTTACAAAAAAATGACTTATTAACTGAAGAGCAATATTTAGATGTATTAGATTCGTTATCAGAAGCAGATTTTGAGTTAGATGATGAAGATCCAGCAAAATTTGTTGCTTATATAGGTGGCGAAGCTGTAAAAGAAATGTTAAGAAGAGTTGACCCTAATAGCGATTATATAATGCTAAAAGAAAGACTTAAAGTAGAAACATCTCAACAAAAGAAAACTGAAATATTAAAAAGATTAAGAGTTTTAGACGCATTTTTAGATAGAGAAAATTCACCTTCACCAAATAGACCAGATTGGATGGTATTGGACGTTGTGCCAGTAACACCACCAGATTTACGTCCATTGGTGCCATTGGAAGGTGGAAGATTTGCGACTTCTGATTTAAATGACCTTTATAGAAGGGTAATTATCAGAAATAACAGATTGAAAAGATTAATTGATATCAAAGCACCTGAAGTAATATTAAGAAATGAAAAAAGAATGCTTCAAGAAGCGGTAGATGCTTTATTTGATAATAGTAGAAGAGCTGTAAGAAGTGAATCTCAAAGAGCATTAAAATCTTTGGCTGATACACTTAAAGGTAAAACAGGTCGTTTCCGTCAAAACTTACTTGGTAAGCGTGTTGATTATTCTGGTCGTTCGGTAATTGTGGTTGGGCCTGAATTAAAAATGCACGAGTGCGGTATGCCTAAAGATATGGCTGTTGAATTATTCAAGCCATTTATAATTAGAAAATTGATTGAAAGGGGACACGTAAAAACTGTTAAATCTGCAAAGAAAATGGTTGAACGTAAAACTAATGAAGTTTGGGATATTTTAGAGAAAGTAATCGAAGGACACCCAGTTTTATTAAATAGAGCTCCAACACTACATAGATTAGGTATTCAAGCTTTCCAACCGAGATTAATCGAAGGTAAAGCAATACAACTACACCCATTGGTTTGTACTGCATTTAACGCCGATTTTGATGGTGACCAAATGGCAGTCCATTTACCAATTAGTTATGAAGCTCAATTAGAAGCATTACTTTTAATTTTAGCACCTCATAATATAATGCACACTCAAAATGGTGACCCTATTGCTGTACCTTCTCAGGACATGGTATTAGGTGTATATTATTTGACAAAAATGAGACCTGGTGCATTGGGAGAAAATAAAGTATTCTCAAGTTATGATGAAATGTTAATTTTACATAACACTGGAAACTTAGCATTACACGCAAAAATTAAAATTAAAGTTAATGGGGTTTATCAAGAAACTACTACTGGTAGAATGATTTTTAATCAATATGTACCTATAGAAATGGGTTTTGTAAATGAATTATTAACTAAAAAAAGATTAAGACAAATTATTGGTAATTGCTTTAGAGCAGCAGGACTTGCTAAAACAACTGAATTTTTGGATAATTTGAAAGAATTAGGTTTCAAATATGCAACTAAAGGTGGTTTGTCGGTAAGTATTCATGACGTTGTAATTCCAGATGATAAAGCTATAATAATTGATAATGCACAAAGAAAAGTAGATAATATCGAAAACGCATATGTTAATGGTGTTATCAGCTCTGGTGAAAGATACAACAAAATTATCGATACATGGTCAACTGCAACTAATAGAGTAGCAGATAAACTATATGTAGAGATGCAAAAAGATAAGCAAGGTTTTAATACATTTTGGATGATGTTAGATTCTCAAGCAAGGGGTTCTAAAGAACAAATTCGTCAGTTAGCAGGTATGAGAGGTTTGATGGCTAAGCCTAAAAAATCTATCTCCGGTTCTACTGGTGAATTAATTGAAAACCCAATTATCTCAAACTTTAAAGAAGGTCTTTCTATCCTTGAGTACTTTATCTCTACTCATGGTGCCAGAAAAGGTCTTGCAGATACTGCCTTAAAAACAGCGGATGCAGGTTATTTGACAAGAAGATTACATGACGTAGCACAAGATGTGATTATATCAGTTAATGATTGTGGAACAATCAGAGGAGTTGATATGACTGCATTAAAAGACGGTGAAGAAGTTAAAGAACCATTATACGAAAGAATACTTGGTAGAACTGCATTACGTGATGTATTTGACCCATTTACAAATGCTTTGATTATCAAAAATGGCGAAGTAATTGATGAAGAAATTGCAAATACTATAGAGGGTTCTGCAATTGAATCAGTATTAATTAGATCGGTATTAACTTGCGAAGCAAGACGAGGTGTATGTGTCAAATGTTATGGTAGAAACTTAGCAACTAGTAAATTAGTTGATACTGGTGAAGCAGTAGGTACTATCGCTTCTCAATCAATTGGTGAACCTGGTACTCAGTTAACATTAAGAACTTTCCACACAGGTGGTACTGCATCTTTGATTGCATCTCAATCTACAATTGTTGCGAAATTTGAAGGTATTGCTCAATTTGAAAATGTTAGATTTGTTACTTTAGATTCAGAAGAAGGCGAAACTGCTATTGTAACTTCAAGATCTGGTGTTATTAATATCATTGACCCAGATAGTAATAGAAAACTTACTCATTATGATGCAACTTATGGTGCTACATTAATGATACGTGAAGGACAAAGAGTTAAAAAAGGTGAAATGCTTTACGAATGGGATCCATATAACTCTACAATCGTTGCAGAGTATAGTGGTAGAATACGTTATAAAGATTTATTACCTAACGTAACTTTCCGTGAAGTTAATGATGAACAAACAGGACACATTACTAAAGTTGTTATAGATACAAGAGATAGAACTAAATCTCCTTCAATTGAGATTTTGGATAATGCAGGTAACGTTTATAAAACTTATAACATTCCTTCAAGAGCTCAATTAAGAGTAGATGATGATGAATTAGTGGGAGTAGGTACTTCTCTAGTTAAAATCCCAAGAGATATGGGTAGAACAAGAGATATCACGGGTGGTTTGCCGAGAGTAACTGAGTTATTTGAAGCAAGAGCACCACAAGGACCAGCAGTAGTTTCGGATATCGATGGTACTATTTCATTTGATAAACATAGAAGAGGTCAAAGGGTACTTGCTGTAACAAGTATGGATGAGAAAACTAAAGTTGAATATTTAGTTCAAATGGGTAAATATATCTTAGTTCAAGAAGGTGACTTTGTAAGAGCTGGTGATAGATTAACTGAAGGTTCAATCAATCCACACGATATCTTGAGAATCAAAGGTTCTAATGCTGTTCAAGAGTATTTAGTAAACGAAATTCAAGAAGTTTATCGTATGCAAGGTGTTAAGTTGAATGATAAACATATTGAAGTTATCGTTCGTCAAATGTTGCAAAAAGTAAAAATTATTGACTCGGGTGATTCACATTTATTAGAAAATGAACAAGTTGATAAATTACAATTCTTAGACGAAAATAACCGTGTTAAAAATATGGTTGTTGTAGTTGAGAAAGGTGATTCTAAATTTAGAGAAGGACATCAATATACTAAACGTAAAGTTAGAGAAGCAAATTCTGAATTAGAGAAAAAGGACAAACAGCCTGCAATATTCAGACCAGCGGAACCTGCTATTGGTGAGCCATTATTATTAGGTATTACACAAGCGTCATTGACTACTGAAAGCTGGTTATCGGCTGCATCATTCCAAGAAACTACAAAAGTACTTTCTGATGCTTCTGTTGCTGGTAAAACTGATAACTTGATTGGATTGAAAGAAAATATCATCTTGGGTCAATTAATTCCGGCTGGTACGGGACTTAGAGATTACCAACAAATGATAGTAACTTCAACTACAGGTAATATATTCGGTAGAAAAATCAATGTACACACCCAATATTCTGAAGATAGTATCACTAAAGAAATTATCGAAGAAATGGAGAAAAGTTTAGTAGAAGATGAAGAAGCAATGCAAGAGCAAATGGCAGAAATGTCAGGTGAAGTTGCTGCTACTCCTGAAGCTATTGTGGAATAATGTTACAATAACAAAATTAATACTAAAATATTTTCAAATATTAAAAGGCAAGTAAGAAATTACTTGCCTTTTTTTTATGTATATTATCTTCAAAAGTGTAACAAAACGAAATTTTATTTGTTATTACTATTATACGATTTGCAATTGTAAAAAACTTATTATAAATTAGTTTTTCTAAGTAGTAAATAAGTAGTAATTAACTAAAACAAAGTAGAAATAATAAAAATGTGAATAAATAAATAAAAAATATTCAATTATTTTAAAAATAATTTGGTACTTTGATTAACTTTGATTAGCTTTGATTAACCAATAACTAACATTAAAATAATTTGTTTTTCTGAAGAAGTAACGGGGAAGGACCCCGGAAAATTTTTTATCATTAGGATGCGTTTGGTAAAAAATATTTACAAAAATAAAAACAAAGTTTTGATGTTGAGTAGTGGTTAAACGAGTAAAACTAAACCAATATAACTATAGATAAAATGGTATTAAGGATTACTTGAATTGTATTGTTTTTATAGCGATCGCATTTTTGTTTTCTTTAATTAATCATTTTCTTAATTTATATACGGAGTCAATAAAGACTAAAAATAGTTTTTCTCAAAAGTTATTGATTGTTGCAATATTACTAATCTCATTCTTTGGGATGAATTTGAACGAAGGGAATGGGCAAGTCTATTGTGACCCAGGTTTTACACCAGGTAGTACAGTCGTTATTATAGGTGGTTGTACTTATAATGTTAACTTTTGTTATAAATGTGGACCTACAGGTAATCAATGGGGTGGAACGCAATATTATATTCGAGATTATTCCCCATTAGGACCATGTTCAAACCCATTACCAACTACTCAGCAAATAGTTGATGCATTTAAAAACCAACAAATGAAGAATTTTTGTACTTATCAACCTTGCTGTGAAGAATGGGAAAATTGTACTGTTAGAATTGAAGTTTTAGCACCATTATGTATAAGAAAACGTAATATTGCTGGAGTGATTGGAATTGAAGAATGCCCAGGCAATACTTCATATTGTAGAGAAAGAGCAGAAGTTTGTATTGGTCCCGATGGAAATTTAGTATTTATAACTACAGCTGGTTATTATGATATAATTGGTGGTTCGCCAAGTTGTCCTACTGAAGTGGAGCCAGATCCAGGTTATAATAGAGTATCAAATTGTTATCAAGCAGTAACAATTTGCACCCCTGCTCCTTAATAATATATTAAATACAACTCTGTTATACAGAATAGCAGAGTTGTTCACTTTTTGGAGAATTTATGAAAAAATATTTACTAATTTTTAATTTCTTGATTATTTGCTTTTATTTGAATTTAAGTAGCAAAGAAGTTCAAATTTCAAATCCAATTGTATCCGATTATTACGATTGTATTTATAAAGACAATCAAATCATTGTTTATGGAACTAATGGCATTATTAATATTAGTAATGATGATGGTAAATCTTGGACTACCCAGAAGATTTTTGACAGAGGCAAAATAGTTTTTATGTCTTATGAAGATGACGGTATTTATGCAATAAATGAAAATTGTGACATAGTTAAAAGTAATAATTTAGGAAGGTATTTTGTTAAATATAAAAAGTTAAATGAAAATTTAATAAGTAAAATATGGACAGTAAAAAAAATAAATGATTTTTTTATAGTTAGAACAAATAATAAATTATTAAAATATGATTTAGAGTTTAATTATTTAAAAACTACAAATATACCCGATCTAATTGAAAAATTCTATATTAATATTGATAGCACCCTAACTAATTACACTAATAATATTATATATTTTCAAAATAAATTAATAGTTAGTTTAGATAGTTCTTCTTTTTATATTTTTGACAACAATTTAAATTTTATTGAAAAATGGGAATTTTTCTATAAATTTAATGAGACATACGAAATGGCAAATATATTTGTCTTAGATAATCAAATAATGTTTAGTACTTATGACATGTTATATAAATACAATATAGCTAATAATAAATTAGATACAATTTATAATTTTCAGGATCCAAACAATAAATACTCACCTTTTTTGAAAGTTGTTGTTGATGATAAATTTATGTTTTTACCATCTCAAAGTAAAGAGCAGTATAAATTACATTTTATAAATATAAGTGGAGAACGGGACACAACAGTTCAAGTAATTAACAACACTTTTGTAGCTCAATATGGCACAAAATACAACTTAAACAAAACAATAAATAAGGTAGTCAAAAAAGACAATAAATATATTTTACTAGGTGATAGAAATACAATAATTATTGTTGAAACTGAATTAGACAATGATGGTAAAGTAATTTGCAAAACAAACGAAATTTCAAAATGTTATGGCTTTAATCCTGATTTATTAGCAGAACCTTATAGACTTGTTGATAAGGTAATTTTCACATTTCAAAAGAAAAATGGTTATGAACATATTATGTTTGAATTAAATGACAATAGTGAAATAATAAAAGCTGTAATACCTGAATATAAATTGGAAGATGGAAAGTTTAATACTAATGTTATGAGGGCAAGAAACTTAGTAAGATTGAGAAATTATAATCCAAAAACAAAAGAATTAAAGTTGTTTTCTACTTATGATAATTATACCTTTGAATCTTATTATTTTTCAACCAAAGATTTTTTTAAAGACAAAATTGAATATTTGCAAGTAAATGATAATATTTTAGGTCATAATTCCTCACAAACTTTTAATTACACTGACTTACTAAATTTTGAAGATAAATTTATTGTTGGTAAGTATATAGAAGAAGATTATCCTAATTATACTTCAAAAATTTACACTTATAATTATGGTTTTACTTCAAATGATACTTATACAATCCAAGATGAATTTGGCAAAAATAAAAGATTAGAATATATTTATTCGGAAAATGATCAGAAATACTTTTTGATTTATTATGATTACAATAAATCAACATTAGAATTTAAAACAAGTAATAATACTTTTGGTAATTATCAAAGTTTATATTCTTTTAATAATAATATAGAATTTACAAAATATAAAACAGTTGAATTTGGAAATATCCCTTATATAACTTATTTGATTTATGATTCAATAACATTTAAATATTCTATTGAAATTTTAAACTTAAGAGATTATACAAAATTTACATTATATGAATTTACAGATGAGTTAATAGATAAAAATACTATTAATTTTGATGTTTATCTAGAAAAATTATATTTATCAATTGGAAATAAATTATTGCATTTTAAAGGAACATTTGAAAGTCCAGATTGGGATGAATATTCGTTACCCAATAATGGAATAATTCGTAATTATATGTATATACAAAATAACTTTTTGTATTGTAAATATTCTGATGATAAAAATGATTTTAACTTATATAGAATAGAATTAGTAGATAGTTTAGTTAATTCTGTTGAGATTGATAAAAACTTAGAGATTAACAATTCTGAATATGTATTCTTGTATCAACCATATCCTAATCCCACAAATAATGAAATAAATACAGAGGTATTTTGGAGTAATTCATTTGATATAGATAATTCTGATTTAGGAGTTTTTAATCTAAATGGAGTTAAAGTATCAAATCAAACGAATCTAACTTTAGAAAAATTAAATGCAAATAAAGGCAACATCAAATGGAATTGTGTGGGTCAACCCAAGGGCACATACCTAATCAAAATCCAGCACGGCAATAATACAAAATCAGTGAAAGTGGTAGTGAATTAGAATAGATTTTATCAACCGTTGGGTTATCCCAACGGTTGATTTGTATTTACTTAAAAGTAACAATATCTATTTTGGTTTCGCCTATTTTCTTTTGTTGTAGCACTTCAATTTTACTTTCTATACCTAATAGATTGTAATTTATTGTTTCTGTATAACTATATTCAAATACAAAAATACAATTAGAAGAAATTGCACTTTCTTCATTAAAATGTGTATTGATTATATTCAACAATTTATTACCTGCTCGAAGTGAATAGGGGGGGTCAGAAAAAACAAGATTTATTTTGTGCTCTGAATTATAAACACTTTGCAACAAATTTTGATTTATCAAAAGTTGAGTTAATAAACTAAATCCGTCTAAATTAAAATTAGCCAATCTACTTTTGCTTATTTGCAATTCATCTATAAAAGAATCAATTAACTTATTTACTTTGTGGTTTTTATCATTAAAAATGCAAAATTCAGCACCTCTACTCAATGCTTCTATTCCTAACATACCAGCACCCGAAAATAAATCTAATACGATAACTTCATCAAAATCAACGTAGTTATTAATTATATTAAAAACGGTTTCGCGGTTTTTGTCTGTAGTTGGTCTTACTCCATCAGGAATTGGAGATTTTAGTACTCGCCCTTTAAATTCGCCAGAAATTATTCGCATTTAATTTATTTAAAATTATCAATTATCATTTATCATTTACTCAAAATTTAATATAATTTAATTCTATCGTGGTATGATTTGAATGAACCACCGATACATGGCGGATAGATATGCATTGTACGAGAACAATATTCTATTTCTCGTTCTGTTAGTTTAGTTGATACCATTCTAAAAGCATTTAGTCTAAGATGGTTAATACCTGTTCCATCAAAGGTTTGCTGAGCAACAGTAAGTACATCATTTGTTAGGCCAGTTCCAAAAAAGAAAATGTCTTCAATATCATTGGCAACAGATGTATTTAAAATATCAAATTCCTCAAGTAATAAAATTCCAATTTGGTTTTTATCAGTAAATGAAATCAAATCATAATAAATCGGCTTCATATTTTTGACAATACTTAAATCAATAAAATTATTCTGTACACCAACGATAGCAGTAGTTTTATAGATATTTTCTGGATAATTATATAAAAACGAATTTTGAGCATTTAATTGACTTATTTCTATATTATCTATAGGAATATCATATTTACCTAAGATTTTATGAACTGATTTGATAATTTCAAAAGGAATAATTACAGCAAGCATCATAGTTTGTCCATCTAATCTATCGGCC
>JBEICW010000015.1:0-17166 GCA_040383785.1 Ignavibacteria bacterium
GGACTAATGATTATACTATAACTAATTGTGTAAGAACAAGATTTGCTGTTCATAAGAATTTCCCAAATGTAGTTTATGCAATTACTGTTAATCCAAATAATGGTTTTAGATCTATAGTTAAAAGTCCTGACTCTGGAGTGAGTGGGAATCAAACAATTGCAAGTAATTCATTTAATTACTTGGGAATTTACATAACTAATAACTCAAGTTATGGACAAGGTATCTATGATTTAGCAATTGCAATTTCTCCACACAATGAAAGTGAAATTATAATTGGTGGTATACATGTTTGGATTTCAAATAATTCAGGTTCATCGTTTACTCCAATTTCTAATGGATATTATGAGCAAATTAATGTAGAATATGTTCACCCTGATCATCATTTTATTGGATTTAACGGTAATAGACTTTATGATGCAAATGATGGTGGGATAGTATTCAGTGATAATTATGGGACAAATTGGACTAATATAACTAATGGTTTGGGAAATACTGAACACTCAAGATTGAGTGTTTCTTCTACAAATGGTAATTTAATGTTGGCAGGCTCACAGGACAACGGAACATTCTTAAAAGGAACTAATAATTGGCAAATTGCATCTGGCGGTGATGGAATGGATAATGCAATTGACCCTGGCAATTCAAACTTTATGTTCACTTCATCTCAGAATGGTTCAATTTTTAGGTCAACTAATGGTGGACAATCATTTGACAACATAATGTCTCAAAATCAAGCAGGAGAACAAGCTTATTGGTGCGCTCCTATGGCTTTAGACCCTATTAATAGTTCAACGCTTTATGTTGGTTATCAAAATGTTTGGAAATCTACAAATAGAGGAACTAATTGGACAAAAATATCATCATTACCAACTAATGCAAATAAAACGCTTACATATATTGCAGTTGCTCCATCTAATAATCAAGTAATTTATACTTCATTTTCAGATTATTCAGCTCCAAATTTTGAAAGCAGGTCATATTTATATAGAACAACTAACAGCGGTGGAACTTGGGAATTAGTATATACAAGTGCCAATCTTTCTATCACTGGTATTGCTGTCAATTCTAAAGCACCAACTAAAGCATATATCTCATTAAGTGGTTATACATCTGGACAAAAAGTAATTGAACTTAACGGTTCTGTCGCTACAAATATTTCTGCAAATTTACCAAATTTACCTGTAAATGTTGTGGTTTATCAAAAAGATACTCCAGATAGATTATATATTGGTAGTGATATGGGTGTATTTACCAGAGATGCTAATAGTTCAACTTGGTCAATTGTAGGTGAAGGATTGCCCAATGTAATTGTTAATGATATTGAAATACATTATGGAAGTGGAAAACTTAAAGCAGCAACTTATGGTAGAGGAGTTTGGGAATTAGATTTATTAAATTGTAGTTTGTCATCTCCAGAATTGTATGTCATTGGTAATGTAAGTTTATGTAGTGGTGATAGTTTGGTATTGGAAACAAAATCTCAATATGCTGGTTATGAATGGAGTAATGGTGCCAAAACTCGAAAATTAGTAGTTAAAGAGAGTGGAGATTATTTCGTTACTGTTAGTGATGATAAGGGTTGTAAAGCAACTTCTGCCTCATATAAAGTTACTGTGGGTACAGTAACCCCAGTTGTTTTGGAATATGATAAAACTAAATTGAACTTATGTGAAAATGATAGTTTGATTGTAAATGCTAAAGGATTTTATTCTAAATTTGAATGGAGTAGTGGCCAATCTTCTCGAAGAATTACTATCAAAGAACCAGGGGAATATTTTTTAGTTGCAACTTCAAATACAAGTACATGTAAAACTACATCTGAAAAATTAGTAGTTACTAAACAAAATGCTCCTACAAAACCTACTTTAGAGCAAGTTGGCAATAAATTGGTAGCGAGCGAAGGAAATAATTATAATTGGTACAGAAATGATACTTTATTAACGTCAGTGATTACAAAAGAATATGAACCAACAATTGCAGGTCATTATAAAGTTTCAGTTTCAAATTCAAGTGGCTGTGAAAGTGTTCGTTCGGAAAGTATAAATTATATACCAGCTGGAGTAGAAAATGAGTTAATTGCAAAATCTTTAATAATCAAACCAAATCCAACAAATGGACTTTTTGATTTGGAATTAGATAATTCAGAATTGAATTTTAATTTAATTACAATTACTGATATAAATGGTAGTGTAGTTTATGAAAACTCAATTTCAAATTCAGAAAATAATATTATGTTAAATATGGATTTGACTAAATTTGCAAATGGTGTTTATTATCTATTATTAAAAAATAATAGTTTTACTATAAGTAAATCAATTATTAAACAGTAAATATTAAAATTCACTAAAATTAGTAATAAAATTATGAGAATGGGATATAAATCAAATAAAAAGCAAGACGACTTTTTAGGATTATATCCCATTTTTTTGTTGATTTTATTTGTTTTACTAAAAAATATAATAATTGCCCAAGAATTACAACCTCAAAAAAAAAGTATAGAAGATTATATTTTATTGCAAAATTCTAAATTAATATCTTCAAGTGCAAATCCCAATAAATACTCCAAGATTATTGAAAGATATAATTCATTATTAATTGAAAAATCTAATCCCCAGTATAAACATAAGTTAGATAGTTTATATAAACTTCAAAAATTACAAAAGATAAAATCTAATAATACCCAAAATAATGAAACTTGGCAAAGTCTCGGACCTAAAACTAAAATTTTATCTTCAAATCCGAACGCATTCGGAAATGGAAGAGTAAATTGTTTAAGTTTTAGAAAAGTAGGAAATGATGAGCATATATATGCAGGAACTGCACTTGGTGGTTTGTATTTGACAAATAATAAAATTAATTCACTAACTAATAGCCCAATTTGGAATGAAATTGAGATTAATGGACATTATCACCTCGGAATTTCAGATGTAAAAAATGATGTAAGTTTAATTGATGTGAATAATAACGAAATTAAGTTTGATATTGTAATTGCTACTGGCGATGCTCAAGGTGCATTTTTTTCTCATGCAAGTAATGGAATTTTTAGCCTCAACAAATGAAGGTAAAGATTGGGTAAAAATCTTTGATCTACAAAAAGATGGCAAAAATATCAATTATAATATAAATAGAATGCAATATATATATAACCAACTTTATATTGCTACTACAGAAGGTTTGTTTATATTAGAAGTAACAGATTTAGAACCAGCCATTATTGATGTTAAACAAGCACAATTTAACACTTTAGGTCAAAATGTAAGAGATTTTGATATTTTTGATTATAATTTGATTTATTCAACATTCCCCAAAAACGAAGCTGAAAATGCAAAAATATTTTTGATAAATTTGAATAATAATATCACAGAACAAATAAATTTGAGTAATGAGTTAAATGGAATTGACTCAAATAATGTATTAAGAATTGCATTTTCTCATAATAATCAGTACGCTGATAAAATTAATTTAATCGGAGTTAATAAAACGAGTTTTAATACTGAATTTATCGCAAAATATGATAAAAACTTAAAACAAATAACAAAAGTACCTATAGATAGTGACCCAGTTTTTAAGCAAGGATTTTATAATTTATGTATTGAAAACTCACCCTACGATGAGAATATCGTATATTTTGGTGGAGTTAATTTATTCAAAACAGACGACAATTTTAAAACACTTAAAAATATAGGAAGTAATCAAAATAATATTCATGTGGATCACCATAATTTATATTTTAGTCAAAATTTTAACCGAATTTATAGTGTTAATGATGGTGGAATTTATCAAAAATCGCCAATAGACACAGTATGGAATTTTATTTCTGAGGGAATTTCAGCTAATCAACTTTACAATGTTAGTCTAAGTAATTTTATTGAAAATGAAATTTGGATTAACTCACAAGACAATGGAATTACAAAAGCATTAATAGGTAAAGACTCAACTGGTAAATTATTACTTGACAGTGCTATATATGAAGGTATTTTGACTGGTGATGGCATGAAAGTTATAAATTCTAAATTTCAGCAGGATTTTTACTTAGCTATGGTACAAAAAGGTGAAGTCTATTATACTTTTGACAATTGGAAAAAAGTAGATAAATTGAATTTACCATTCGAAAATACAAATTGGATTACAAAACTTAAAACAGATGAAAATCAAATCGAAAATTATTATAAAAAAAGTATTTACTTTACCGGTAATAATGTTAAAAGTTTGATTGAAGATTATTACTTAGGCAGAGTGAGTCTAACTCAACTGCGACTATCCACGAAGATTGATTTTAATACAAAAGAGAAAACAACTAATCTCAATAGTAATGTCTTTTTAAAAGATTTTAAATCTATTGATGAAAATAATATTGATGAATTTATAGTTTATACTCATTTGAATAAAGATTATCAAGAAAGATATTTTTCATTAGTAGCAAAAAAAGACAAACTATACTCTTGGAATTTAGAAAAATACAATTGGGAGCAAATCAACTTAGGTTTTGAATTTGACAAAGTCCAAAATATTTTATTAATAAAATCTAAAGAATTTGATACCCCAAATCAAAATAAAACGTATTTAATTTTTAATATAACTAAAAATCAAAAGTCAGAAATATATATAGTTACAATTGATAATTTAAATTTAAATGAAATAAATTCAATTTCCAAAGATGTATTTTCTCTAGAAAATATTTCAATACGAAAACTAAATGTAGGACTTCCTGAAGTATTGATTAATGATATATCTCTCAATTATTACAATAACGATTATCCTTATCCTTTTCATTTAGATATTCTATTAGCGACCGATTTGGGAGTGTATAGTATGAGTATTCATTTGAATTTAGATCAAATTTCACTACAATTCATTAACGATAATCTCAAACCATCAATTTACACGAGTATAAGTCCATATTACTTAAACAATACTATGGTAGTTGGAAGTTTTGGACGTGGAGCATTTGTGAAAAGTGGAATGGGAAAAAGTGAGACTTCAAAAATCAAATTACACAATAATCAAGAAAATCAAAGTGATACTTTATTAATTTGCGAAGGTAGTAGCGTTCAATATCAAATTAATAATCCAAAGCAAAATCGTCTATACATCTGGTCTGATGGAGTTTTTGATGTATTTAGAAATTTTGACAAAGAAGGTGATTACAAACTTTATGGTTACAATAACCAAAGATTAGTCGAAGTTAGTAATACTTTATATGTCCGTTATAAGGACAAATTTAACTCTAAAGCAGAAATTATTGGTGATAAATTATGTCCAAAAGACAGTTTGATACTAAATATAACTATTCAAAATAATTTTGGTGAAAATTTAGTTAAGTCTGGATATAAAGTATATTGGAATGATGGTGATACTAATTTTACAAAAGTTATTAATAAAAGTGGAAAATATAATTATTTTTTAACTAGTCCTAATGAGTGTACTAAAGTTTTTGAGATAGGAGACATAAATATTAGAATTAGTGAAAAATACACTCTTAAACAAATAAATGATAGTTTGAAATTAGGTTACAGTAAAATCGCAAACATAAACGACATCATATATGTAGAGTGGTTTCTAAATGATAGTTTAATACATATAGTTTACAATCATAGTGGTAATAATATTGAGAGCATTAAAGTAGATAAATTTGGTAAATATAAAGCGAAGTTGGTATATGATGGTTTTTGCTTTGACTTTTCAAATGAGTTAAATATATTATCGCATTATGACATTCAACTAAGAATATATCCAAATCCATTTTCTGAAGACTGTGAAATTGAAATTACTAACCCTAAACTTATGAATATTGGTTATGATATTTTTGATGCTAATTCTAAAATGATAGCCAGCAAATTGCTTGGTAATTCAATTTTTTATAAACAATCATTAAATTTTAGCGAAAAATCTATTGGGAATTATTATATTATACTTTATAAATCGGACAATAATAAAATAGATTATTTTGAAAATAAAGAAGCAAGTGGCATTCTTGTTAAAATGAAATAATCTCTTTAAATTACAAAAGATTTTCATACAAATATAAAAATAAAAAAATGTACGCATATATAAAAGGCAAATTAATACAAAAAAAACCAGCAAATATCATCATTGAAACTGCTGGAATTGGCTATGATATATTAGTTTCGATGAATACATACTCTAATTTGCCAAGTCAAGACGAAGAAACAAGTTTGCTTTTGCATTTTATACCAAGAGAAGATTCTCATAATTTATACGGCTTTTATACTCAAGACGAAAAAGATTTATTTTTGAAATTAATATCTGTAAACGGAATTGGTCCCAAATCAGCCATAGCTATATTATCAAGTATCAATGCTTTTGAGTTTATGAAGTCTATTGTTGAAGGGAATATTACACTTTTACAAAAAATACCAGGGATCGGCAAAAAAACTGCTGAAAGAATGGTCGTTGAACTTAAAGATAAATTCAAAGAAATACCTGTAGATAATGTTGGAAATGAAATTAGCTTAAATAAAAATAAAGTAAGCGAAGAAGCAATAAATGCCTTGATTACATTAGGTTATGGAAAAACTGTTGCAGAAAAAACCATTGCAAATATTTTGAAAGTAAACCAGAATATTACAGACGTTGAAACATTAATCAAACTTTCTCTAAAAATATGATGTAGTTTAAGTCAATGTTGAGTTTTTTATGATTATTGAAATGAACCCAAATAAATTAAATGATACTATTAATTCCAAATATTGATATTTCTATGGGAATGTGTGCTGAAAAAATCAAGGGTGAAGAGGGAACTGACGCACTTTATGATTTTTTGAGTTGCAATCCCGATGAACTAATAAAATTAATTAGAAGAGAAAATGCTAAAAGTGTAAATTTGGTTGATTTAGATTCATTTGACGAATTAAATATTATAAATCATAATTCACAAATTGACCTTACAAAAAATTTAGAGATGGTCAAATTTGTATGCAAAAATACAGATATACCAATTCAGTTAGAAACGTATATTGAAAGTATAGATGATATCCAAAAGTTATTTGATTTGGGGATTTATAGACTAATTATCAAAAATAACCTGAAAACTAATGTAATTAATCAAGGTATAATTGATAAATATGGTAGTAGTAAAATTTCCATAATTTTAGATGCCGATGATTATATGGATTTGGAGATTTTATTAGAAACAATTTTTATTAATTATATGACCTACAAAAATCTTAGATTAGTTATAGATTGTAATCATTCTGAGTTTTTTGATTTAGAGACAATGAATGAGTTTTTTTCTAATATGATTTTCACTAATCCAAGGTTAAAAACTAATAACTATAAATTCACTTTGAAAAATTTTGTCAAATCTTCTCAAGATTTATTTTCTATAAATCAATTAGAAAAGTATAATATTGACTCAGTTATTATTGGAACAGAACTAAATAATAACATTTTTCCCTGTCAAAAAATATGGCGAAAAATAGAATCTAAATTAGAAGAGAAATTATTACCCAAAATCTGAAATAATTAATTTTAAATTAAAATTTGTAATAAATTATAGATTTTGATTGAAATGTAAGAGAATTTTACACAAAATCACAATAAAATCTGATATATTTATATAAATTTAACTTTTAATTGTAAAACTTAAATGTAAATTTTAGAAAATTTTGTAAATTGCATTTTGAATATTGTAATTTACAAAAATATTCATTTTTTTCTGATGTTAACCTTGTTTTAAAATGTATTAGTTTAGAATTTTGAGAAAAAATTTTATAAATTCAGAACAAGATATTTTATAAGTCAAAACAAGATAAGTACGATATTAGAAAAACAAATTAGTAAATAATAAATTAAATTTAAAAGAGCAAAAAACGGAGCTTATTAATTATGCCTCAAATTATTTTAGATGGTCATAAAATTGAGACTTCTCCAGGTAAGACAATAATTCAAGCAGCTTACGAAAATGGTATGCAAATACCACACTTTTGTTGGCACCCAGAACTATCGGTAGCAGGTAATTGCAGAATGTGTTTGGTTGAAGTTGGAAATCCAAAAAGATTACCAAATGGCGAAATTGAAAAAGATGCTAACGGTGAACCCGTTATAAACTTTTTTCCAAAGTTGCAAATCGCTTGTGCAACTCCAATAAACGATGGCATGGTAATTAGAAGTAAAAGTGCAAAAGCTATTGCAGCCCAAGAAGCTGTAATGGAATTTTTACTTATAAATCACCCATTAGATTGTCCTATTTGTGATGAAGCAGGTGAATGTAAACTTCAAGAATATGCATTTACTCATTCAAAAGGTGAAAGCCGTTTTGATGAAGTAAAAAATCATAAAGAAAAACGCCAAGTTTGGGGTCCAAACGTTTTATATGATGCTGAAAGATGTATCTCTTGCTCAAGATGTATTAGATATGCTCAAGAAGTTGCTCATCAAGATGTACTAACTTTTGTACAAAGAGGCGACCACGTTACAATAGAATTGTTTGATGGAACTGTATTTGACAATCCATATTCAATGAATGTAATTGAGATATGTCCTGTTGGTGCTTTGACTTCACAAAACTTCAGATTCAAATCTCGCGTTTGGGATATGAGTTTTAATGATACTATTACTCCAGCCGATGGTAGTGGTAATAATATCAGAGTTGGAGTTAGAAATAATGAAATATTAAGAGTTGAGCCAAGTACTAATATGAATGTAAATCATTATTGGCTTACCGATGACCAACGCCTAAATCACCATGAATTTGTAAATGAGAATAGAGTAACTGAACCTTCAATCAATCAAAATGGAAGTTCTACTAATGTTAGTTGGGAAGACGCATTAAGTTATACATTTCAAAATTTAAGTGCGCTTAAACCAGATGAAATTTTTGTAGTTGCATCGCCAAGAGCCACTACAGAAGATAATTATATGTTAAATAAATTTGCTAAAACAATTTTAAAAACTAATAATATTGATTATCTAACTCATTTTGAAGATAAATTCGAAGATAATAAATTGAGTTCTGGTGATAGATATCCAAATACTGCTGGTGTAGTAGAAGTTGGAATCAAATCAGGTTCAATTAATTTTAGAAATTTAGAAGAAAAAATAAAATTTGGTCAGATTAAAGCAATTATAGTAATGGAAGAAAACTTTGAATTTCAATCTCATTTGTTAGAGATTATCAAAGAAGTTCCATTTAAAGTTGTGATGCAATATAATCATAATAATTTAACAAATAATGCTAATGTAGTATTACCTGCTTCAACATTTGCTGAAGTAGAAGGTACTTATATCAATGTTAAAAAGCGTGTTCAACATCTAAAACCATTTATCGTTACAAAAGAAAACTTGAGATATATGGGTATGAAAATGAGTAGATTAGATAAGTTTGGCGCATATAATGATAGATGGACTCAACATGAACATAGAAACTCTAAACAAAGTTGGAAAGTATTGCAATTATTAGCAAATTTAATGGGTGCTGGTTGGACTTATAAATCTTCGAAAGAAGTATTTGCTGAAATTGAGAAAAATATTCCAAGTTTCAAAGGTATGACTTATGGTTTATTAGATGAAAATCAAGGAGTTGTATTAGGTAAAGCAAGTAAGCCAGAGTCTAAAAAAACATATTATGTTTCGCACGTAATGGTGCCACATTAATTGTAAAATTAAACTAAAATAAAATTGTGAACATAAAAGATTAAAATTAATCTTAATAAAACTAAATAAAATCTTAAAAATTCTTAAAATAAAATCTTAACTTATGGATATTCAAACAATTTTAATAGAAGCGTTAATCAAAGTATCAGCAATTGTGGGTATGGTTCTAACATTAGCCGCAGCCGAAGTTTGGTTAGAAAGAAAAGTATCTGCGTGGATTCAAGATAGGGTAGGTCCTAATCGTGTTGGTCCATTTGGATTATTGCAACCATTTGCTGATGTGGTAAAATTATTTATGAAAGAAGATATTGTGCCAGATGCTGCAAGTAAAGGATTTCATAGATTAGCACCATTTTTATCTTTGGTTACAGCTATTGCGGTTTATGCAGTTATTCCATTTGCAGATAGTTTCGAATTAAATGGAAGAACAATCCACATGGGAGTTGCACCGAATATTAATATTGGTTTATTATACATTTTGGCAATGACATCAATTGGCGTTTATGGTATTACATTAGCTGGCTGGTCGTCTAATAACAAATATTCATTATTAGGCGGTTTACGTTCTGCTGCACAGATGATATCTTATGAATTGGCAATGGGGTTGTCTTTAATTGGAGTTGTTCTTATAGCAGGTTCTGTGAATATAAATGATATAGTTAGAAATCAAGCAGGAAGTATATTAAACTGGAATGTTTTATATCAACCAATTGGTTTTTTGATATTTTTAACATCTGCATTTGCTGAAACAAATAGAGCACCATTTGACTTACCAGAGGCAGAGCCAGAGTTAGTTGGTGGATTTAACACCGAATACACCGGTATGAAGTTTGGTATGTTCTTTTTGGCTGAATACGCAAATATGGCAACTGCTTCCGCTTTTATATCATTAATGTATTTTGGTGGATGGAGTTTACCATTTTCAAATGAATTTATTGGTTTGGAACAAGGAAGTATCGGATTGGCTTTAGCACAATTTGGAATGTTTATGCTTAAATTAGCTGCATTCATATTTTTCTTTGTTTGGGTTAGATGGTCTATTCCGAGATTTAGATATGACCAATTAATGAACTTTGGTTGGAAAGTTTTATTACCAATAGCAATAGTAAATGTATTTGTAACAGCTGCATTTATAGTTTTGACAGGTAACTAATTATTTACTAATATTTTTACAAGTATCGAATAAGCAAATTAAATTTTAATTATAAGTTAAAATTATAAAAAATAGAAAATTATCCTTTGATGGAGAAAAATTTAAATGAATAATACTAAAAATACAGAAGCAGAAAGATTAAATTTTTGGGAAAGATTGTACTTGCCTGAAATAGTTAAGGGAATGGGAATAACATTAAAACAAATGTTAAAATTCCCCAAATTTACTCGTCAGTATCCAGAAGAAAGATTCGAACCAAAGGGCTCATATAGAGGCAGACCAGTATTGGTATTGGAAGAATCGGGCGAAAGATGCGTGGCTTGTGGATTATGCTCAAGAGTATGTCCAGCTTTGGCGATAGAGGTACAAGCAGGAGAAACTGAAAAAGACAAAGAACGTTTCCCTAAATTATTTGAAATTAATATGTTAAGATGTATCTATTGTGCATATTGCGAAGAGGTATGTCCAGAAGAAGCAATTGTTATGAGTAAAGATTACGATATCGTATTTACTAACCAACAACAAGCAATTTTAGGCAAGGAGCAATTATTAGTACCAGTAGAAAAATTACAAGATAGATTAGAATTTTTAAGACAATACAAATAGTCTAAATAAGTTATTTAAATAACTGTATTATATAAATATAATACAATTTATAGGCATAAAATATTAAGTTTTATGCCTATTTTATTTTTTATTTGGTTTTTTATTTAATATATCGTAATATTGCGATATATTAAAATCAAATTACAAAAATAAAAAATGGGACTGACTAAAACCGAAAATTTCGATGAAGATATTCTATTATTTTCAGATTTGCTAAAAGCAATTTCACACCCTGCGAGATTGTCGATTCTGAAGTACTTGATAGATAACCCAGGCTGCATTTGTAATGATATTGTAGAGCAATTGCCACTAACTCAATCGACCGTTTCGCAGCACCTAAAAGAACTCAAACAAGTAGGGCTAATTAAAGGCGAGATAGTTTCTCCCAAAGTTTGCTATTGTATAAATGATGAAGTTTGGAATAAGTTAAGAAATAATTTTGCAAACTTTTTTGATAAATACAAGCCAATTGAAAATAAAATTTGTGATGAAGAAAATTGTTGCTAACCAAAATTGTTTGAATAATAAATATCAGTTATTAGTTTAGTTTAAATTAAATGAATTATGGAAAACAAAAAACGCTTGGATTTATTTGAGAGATATCTTTCACTTTGGGTATTTTTATGTATTATTGCAGGAGTTTTGATTGGAATTTCATTTTTGGATATAATCAAGCCAATTTCTGAAATGACACTTTATAGTGTTAATATACCTGTTGCGATATTAGTTTGGTTTATGATTTATCCGATGATGGTGCAAATTGACTTTTCATCTATCAAAAACGTCTCTAAAAACCTCAAAGGTTTGTATCTCACACTATTTATCAATTGGCTTGTCAAACCCTTTACAATGGCGTTCTTCGCTTATATTTTCTTTAGTAAGCTCTATGCTGGGTTTCTGAATCCAGAACAAATTAATGAATATATTGCTGGGGCAATTTTACTTGGGGCTGCACCTTGCACAGCAATGGTATTTGTGTGGTCATATCTTACTGATGGAGATGCAAATTATACATTGGTTCAGGTTTCGGTGAATGATTTGGTTTTATTGGTGGCATTTATTCCGATTGTGAAATTTCTACTTGGCATTACTAATATTTATATTCCTTACGATGTATTAATCACTTCGGTGATAGTTTTTGTGGTTATTCCGCTTTCTGCTGGATATATTACTAATAGAGTTCTAATCAATAAATTTGGTGAAAATTGGTTTAAAACTCAGTTTTTACCTAAGTTAAAACCGATTTCAATTTTGGCGTTGTTATCTACAATTGTGCTTCTATTTGCATTCCAAGGACAGCAAATAATCAATAATCCATTTAATATATTTTTGATTGCTATTCCGCTCACAATTCAAACTTACTTCATATTTTTTGCATCTTGGTTTTTGGGTAGATATCTTAAATTGCAACATAATATTTGTGCACCTGCGGCTATGATAGGTTCAAGTAATTTCTTTGAATTATCGGTAGCGATTGCTATTTCGATTTTTGGACTTAATTCTGGAGCAGCATTGGCAACAGTTGTTGGTGTATTAATCGAAGTGCCAGTAATGTTATCATTAGTATATATCGCAAATAAATGGAAATATTAGAAGTGGTAAGTGGTAAGTGGTAAGTGGTAAGTGGTAAGTGGTTAATTATTGTCTTAAAACATAAAAATTAAAAATCAATTAAAAAATCAAAATGAAAAATCTAGTAAAAACTGAAATCATAGAAAATATATATTCTCAAATTAATGGACTAGAAACTGCAGAATCTAAACAGAAGTTGGAAGCAATTTGTCAGATAATCTCAAATCAAATCAAGGAAGATGATAGTTTTATTTCAGAAGAAAGAAAAGCAAAATTAGAAGAAATAATACAATATGCTAAGTCAAAAATCAATGAAAATAAAGATTTAAATCTTACTTTTATTTGCATTCATAATTCTCGCAGAAGTCATTTTTCAGAAGTGTGGTTTCATATTGCAAGTTTATTCCATAATCTAAAAGTAAATACTTCATCTGGTGGTACTTCCGAAACTGCTTGTAATTATAGAGTAATTAGCTCTTTTAATAGATTTGGATTTGATGTAACTTCAACTCTATCAACTAAGAATGAAAATGGAGTAGAAATTATCTCCAGCGATACAAATCCACTTTACACATTTGATTTCAGAGGTCAATCAAAATTCTTATTTTCAAAGGTATTTAATTGTGATTACAATCCAAACTCAAATTTTGCAGCTGTAATGGTTTGTTCCGAAGCTGAGACTAACTGCCCTTATGTTTTCGCTGCAGATAGTAGAATTAGTATGCCATTTTCTGACCCATCAGAATTTGATGGAACAGAATTGGAAAGTGAAGGATATGATAAAAAATCTATAGAAATAGCTCTTGAGATGTTTTATTTGGTATCTAAAATTAAGGAATAAGTTTAAATTGTAAATTATTAAATTAGATAGATATTTAATAACAAAACAAGTCTGACATTTGATTTGTCAGACTTGTTTAAATATAGTTCAATTTATTCAACATTCCTATTAAACTCTGGATTAGAAAAATTCCTTGCCATAAATTCTTCTGTTCCTACTTTTTTGCGGATATTTTCTGTGATTTTATAACTAATCACATTCCCAATAACAAACAATATACCTGCTAAAATCTGCAAATATAGATTTTCAGTACTAAAAAAAGTAATTAAACTTATAATCGTTGTTAAGATAAACCCAGAGGCAAATATCTTTACCCAATTAATCAAACTTATCATTTGATCCATATTTAATCCGTTTTAGTTATAATTTAATTAGTTAATCTACTTGGCAAATTGCATATACAACGATACCCTCGGAGCGACCAATAAATCCCATTCTTTCATTGGTTGTAGCTTTTACGCTTACTCTATCAAGTGGTAATTCGCAAATTCTTGCGATATTTTCCTTCATTAATGCTTTATTACCTTTAAGTTTTGGCTCTTCGAGAACAATAGTAATATCAACATTGATTAATTTATTGCCTTTTGCGGTCATATTTTCTAATGCTTTGCGAACAATTAAATCGCTATTCATATTCTTAGTTGCGTCAATTGTATCAGGGAAATATTGCCCAATATCATCATCGCCAATTGCACCAAAAATTGCATCTGCCAAAGCATGAAAAAGCACATCGCCATCACTATGAGCAACTGTTCCAATAGGGGAGTCTATATTTATTCCACCCAAAATCATAGACTCACCAGACGCCAATCTATGAACATCAAATCCCATTCCAACCATTTTGCTTTACCTATCAAAAAGTAATTTCTATTTAATTCAAAATTAATGAAAAAATGTCAAATATCAAGAAAAAATTAAATAATCAAATAAATAATTATAAATTAATAGCTTCAATGAAAAAACTTTGTAATTTCAAACCAGCTTTATAATGATTTAAAATAATATCTACTAATTTCTCTGATTGTATAATTTCTTTTGGTAGTATATTTGTGTAATAAAATTGCTTGTTGTATAAAATTGGTAAATCTATAGATGCAGCTTTAAATTCTTTTGGTAAAATTTTATTTTTTTCACCTTTTATTTCTTTGAAAAACTTAGTAAATTCAATATCACTGACCATTCCATTAAATCTTTTAGAGTTATCTAAGATATGCCATCTAATTTTATCTAAATTTTCTTTATTTGGCATATAACAGCCACCATAAATATTTAATGAATTTGAGTTTAACTCAATATACAAACCAGGATTTTCCTTGTCTTTTCTTCCTTTTGGAGTAATTAAAGCAGAAACATTAGTTTTATAAGGTTGTTTTTCTTTTGAAAACCTAACATCTCTATTTATTCTAAATATGCTTTCTTTTGCAGTTGTTGACATTGGCTCTATTTCTTTGTTTATAATAACAATCAAGTCATCAACTAATCTAAAAAACGGATTTTTTACACTATTTTAGTACCTTTTTTTATTTAATATAAACCAATCACGGTTGTTATTTTCAGTTAACTCATTAAAGAATGAATTAAAATCTTTGTCGAAGTATTTCATAAATTTCTTCTTTTATTGTAAATATTAAAATAAAATATTCCAAAAAACATCAATATAGAAATTATGACGTTTGAAACACAAAATATATTAATTGCTTTTGGACTTTCTACTATTGCAGGTTTATCTACTGGTTTTGGTAGCTTAATTGGATTATTTACTAAAAAAACAAATACCTCATTTTTGGCACTTTCTCTTGGCTTTTCGGCAGGAGTAATGTTATTTGTTTCATTTATAGATATTATACCAAAGGCTAATGGAATATTATCAGAAGTTTATCCCGAAAAAATTGCTTACCGATATACATTATTTTCATTTTTTGCTGGTATTGCAATTACAATGATAATTGACAAATTAATTCCTGACTATAAAAATCCTCACCATGGTCATTTGGTAGAAGAAATTAATGATATACCACAAAATACTAATCTTTATAGGATTGGAATTTTTACCGCTTTAGCTATAACAGTTCATAATTTCCCTGAAGGTATGGTAACTTTTGCTGGTTATTTAGCCGACCCTAATATGGGAATAACAATAACATCTGCAATTGCATTACATAATATTCCTGAAGGCATTGCTGTAGCAATTCCGATTTACTTTTCTACTGGTAGCAAAAAGAAAGCATTTTGGTTCTCATTTATATCTGGATTATCTGAGCCATTAGGAGCTTTATTTGCTTATGGTTTATTAAGTTATTTTGATACAAGTTTTAATTTTGGATTTTTATTTGCAGCAGTAGCAGGTGTAATGGTCTATATTTCTTTAGAAGAACTAATTCCTACCTCAAGAGTTTATGATAAAAGTAATTTGTCAGTTTATGGTTTGATTGTTGGTATGTTTGTAGTCGCTCTAAGTATTATATTGATGAGTTAATTTTAGTAGTGTTTGTAATTATTTAATATTAACTTTATATTTTACTATAATTAAAAAAATAGGGCTTAACTATTATTAATCTAAAAGTTAAACCATATTTATGTTAAAAAGAGTTATTTAATTCTACATTATTTCTTGAGCCTACCCAAAAAGAAAATTATACGGATATATCTAGGGTCAAATAATTTCATAATATCTCCATATTTATTTAAAAATAATAAACTCATACATTAAATTTAATTAAAATTATTTGTTTTTTTTATTAATAAATAATAAAGTTACTCTCGAATATTTTTAATTATGTTTTTAATTTTTATTCAAAAACTAACCAAAATTATTATTACTAAAATAATCTAAAAAATAAATGAAAGCAAATGAATTGAGATATTTATGGGTTAAAAAGATACATATTTAAGTTATGTATTTTACAGTTGTTAAATTGGAATATTTGTATAAAAATGACAATGATATAAAAAAAGCCCATCAAAATTAATTAATGGGCTTTATTATAGTATTAAACTTAAATTGAGTAATTACAATTACTAATATTCTCGATTATTAATATTCTCGTTTTGAGTCAGGATTTAATTTAAATGTTAATTTACCATCTTGGATTTCTCTCATTGCCAAAAAAGTTGGCTTTGGTAATTTATCAAACTCTTTAGATATTGTAAGTTGGTCATAGTTAATTAAATCAGAATCATCTGCAGTTGGAATTACATCTGCCATTCTTGTATTTAATTCATATTTAATATCATCATTTATTTGGCGTGATCTAAATCCCATAGCAACAATTGATTGATAAATTGAACCTTTCGCTGATTCGGACATTCTTATTTTAATCGGATTTACAATATATTTTTCCATTTCTACCTAATAAATAATTTTATTATAAAATATTTA